>JBBSMF010000169.1:0-4467 GCA_038233295.1 Candidatus Limnocylindrales bacterium
CACATGCCGCTCGGGCTCGTACCCCACGACCTGGAACCGGCGCTCGACTCGGATGACGGCCTGTGTCTCGGCGAGCAGGCGCGTCTTGCCCGACCCGGCGTGGCCGAAGATCAGGGCGCATGCGGGTTGGCCGGACCCTAGCGCCTTCTGCGTCGCCTGGCGCAGCGCTTCCAGCTCGCGCCCGCGCCCGACGAGTGTCGTGGCCGGAGAACGGCGCGGGCCGGACCCCGCCTTTCGATTCCCGCCTAGCACGGCCCCGGGATCCCCTTTCCAGCCGGATGGCTCCGTCGCGGCCCCTGAGATGGACTCCGAGAAGTCTGCGGTGAATGCTCCAGCGGTGCAAGCCGATCGGACGCCATCTGGCCTTTCTTCGACGCGTCCTCGGAGAGATCCTCACGGGCCGCGGCCATCGGACGCAGCGCCGCGCCGCTACCATCTAGTGAGCGAGAGCAGTCACACCGAGGAGGGCTGGATGCGCGTGCTCATCTCCGGAGGAACCGTGGTCAACGCCGACGGTTCAGCGCTGGCCGACGTGCTGGTGGACGGCGAGACCATCTCCGCAGTCGGGCGCGACCTAGCTGGCGGACTGGGCTCGGAGGGAAGAGTCGACCGGACCATCGATGCCACCGGCAAGCTGGTGATCCCGGGGGGGATCGACGTGCACACGCACATGGAGCTGCCCTTCGGGGGGACCTTCGCCAAGGACACCTTCGAGAGTGGGACGCGGGCGGCCGCCTTCGGGGGCACCACGTCGATCATCGACTTCGCCGTCCAGTCGCGGGGAGCGTCGCTGCGCGAGGGCCTGGATGCCTGGCACGCCAAGGCGGAGGGCAATGCCTGCATCGACTACGGCTTCCACATGATCATGAGCGACGTCAACGACCAGACGCTGGCGGAGATGGACCAGCTGGTCGATGAGGGCGTCACCGATTTCAAGCTCTTCACGGCCTACCCGGGCGTCTTCTACAGCGATGACGGGCAGATCTTCCGGGCCATGCAGCAGAGCGGCAAGAACGGCGCCCTGATCATGATGCACGCGGAGAATGGGCTGGCCATCGACGTCGTGGCGGCGCAGGCGATCGATGCCGGGAACACCGACCCCTACTACCACGGTGTGGTGCGCTATCCGATCTTCGAGGGCGAGGCCACCAACCGCGTCATCCGTCTGGCTGAAGCGGCGGGCGTGCCCGTCTACATCGTCCATCTCTCGGCACGCGAGGCGTTGCAGGAGGTGCGCTCCGCGCGAGATCGCGGCGCGATGGCCTTCGCCGAGACTTGCCCGCAATACCTCTTCCTATCGCTGGATGACATGGGCAACGGCTTCGAGGGCGCCAAGTTCGTGTGCTCGCCACCGCTGCGGCCGAAGGACCACTGGGCTGGGATCTGGGAAGGCCTGATCCGGGGAGACCTCCAGGTGGTCTCGACCGACCACTGCCCCTTCGACTTCGAGGGCCAGAAGGAGCTGGGGCGCGGCGACTTCCGCAAGATCCCCAATGGCCTGCCCGGGGTCGAGGATCGCGTCGACCTGCTCCATGACGGCGGCGTGGTAAGCGGCCGGATGACGCGCGAGCGGTGGGTCGAGGTCATCTCCGCAGCGCCGGCGCGCATGTTCGGCCTGGCTGGTCGCAAGGGCGTGGTGGCACCGGGCGCGGATGCCGACCTGGTCGTCTATGACCCAACGCGCCGCCACACCATCTCTGCCGCCACGCACCATATGGACGTGGACTACTCGTGCTACGAGGGCCGGGAAGTCGTGGGCGGCTCGGACGTGGTGCTGTCGCGCGGCGAGGTCATCGTGGAGGACGGCGAGTGGATGGGCCGCACCGGCGCCGGCCGTTTCCTGAAGCGCACCACGGCACGCGAGCACCTCACCTGAAGGGACCTCAGTAGGCGGGACGCTTGACGTGGCTGGCTGGGTGCACGCATCATGATGACCGTGAGGACCACCTTGACGCTCGACGATGACGTGATGCGGCTGGCAAGACGCCGCGCGACCGACCTCGACCGTCCCTTGAAGGACGTCATCAACGACGCCCTGCGTGACGGCCTGACTCACAGCGACTCACAGCGCCGCGACTCCTACCGCTTCCAGTTGAAGACAGTTGAGGGCCGGACGCTGCCTGGCGTGGATCTCACCGACCGGGACAAGCTCTTCGACCTCATGGAACGCAGCTAGGGAATGGTCGGCCTGGACACGAACATCCTGGTCCATGCCCACCGGCGAGGTACCGAGCACCACGACCATGCGTACGAGCTGCTGCGCTCGATGGCGGAAGGGACCGTTCCCTACGCACTGTTCTGGCCCTCTCTCTACGAGTTCCTGCGAGTGGTGACCCATCACCGCGTCTTCGATCCACCCTCGACGATCAGCGAAGCGGTGGAGGCCGTGGAAGGATTCCTCGCGCCGGCAGTGGTTCGAGTGTTGAGCGAGACACCACGTCATGCCCGGATCCTGCAGGGTCTCCTCGCCGAGAGTCGAGTGACCGGCAACCTGGTGCACGACGCGCACCTCGTCGCTCTGTCGCTGGAGCATGGTGTCCACGAGATCCTGACCCTCGACGGGGACTTCGCGCGCTTTCCACAGGTCGCACATCGCGACCCCTTCGCCTGAGGCTCGGTGACTAACGGAAGGCCCGCCGACGAACCAGATAGGAGCGTGTCGGCGGCGCGATGTCCCGCACCGCGGTGACGCTACCCAGAGCGCTCGCGGTGGATCGACCTGCAGCCGGTGCCACAGTAGAGGCACTGAACAGGCGTAACGTAACCACGACGGAACCGACCTTGGACGATGATGAGGAGTCCATGCAACGACGCGAGCGATCGGACATCAAGCAGCCCCGGCGCGGAGGCCGCAGCCTCCTCAAGCGGATACTCATCCTGCTGGGCCTTGCCTCGGCGGCGGCCATGCTGGTCGCCCTGTCGCGGGCACGACCCGACGGCCGAGGGGTCGATGCGCGAGTGCGACAGGAGCTGCGAGAGGTCGCATCCCGCAAGGCCACGACCGCCGCCGGTCCCGACGGCGCCGAACCCGGGCAGAAGAAGGACGATGAGGTATCGCCGTCGGGTGACGATCTGAAGGTCATCGAGGGTATCGGACCGCGCATCGAGGAGGTCCTGCAGGCCGCCGGCGTGACGACCTATGCCGGGTTGGCCGAGCTTCGACCCGGCCGCCTCCAGACGATCATGCGCGAGGCCGGCAAGCGCATGGCCAAGCCCGACACCTGGCCTGAGCAGGCACGACTGGCAGCGGCCGGCGAGTGGCAGGCGCTGAAGGATCTGCAGGACAGCCTGAAGCGGGGCGTGCCTGCCTCCTGAATGAGCCCCGCGCCGCGATCTAGCGCGTGCGCGGGAAGCCCAGATCGACCTGTGAGGTCCCCGGATCGGGCCAGCGGCTGGTGATGACCTTGGCGCGCGTGTAGAACTGCACGCCCTCCGGGCCGTACATGTTGAGATCGCCGAATAGGGAATCCTTCCAGCCACCGAACGAGTAGTAGGCCACGGGCACCGGGATGGGCACGTTGATGCCGACCATGCCCGCCTGGACCTCGAACTGGAAGGTCCGGGCGGCACCGCCGTCGCGGGTGAAGATGGCCGTGCCGTTGCCGTATGGGTTGTCATTGACCAGCTGGACCGCCTCGCCGTAGGTCCCCACGCGCATCACCTCCAACACCGGCCCGAAGATCTCGTTGCAGTAAGAGTCCATCTCCGGCGTGACCTTGTCGATCAGGGAAGCGCCCAGGAAGAACCCGCCGCTCTCCCCGTCGCTGCCCGGACCATCGTATAGCTCATGCTCGCGGCCGTCGGCCACCACATCGGCCCCCTGCTCACGGCCCGTGTCGAGGTACGAGGCCACCTTGTCGCGGTGCTCGCGGGTGACCAGCGGGCCCATCTGCGAGTCGGGGTCGTTGCCCGGCCCGACATTGATCTTGGGCAGGCGCTCCTTGATGGCCGCTACCAGCGGGTCCGCCACGTCACCCACCGCCACCACCACGGAGACTGCCATGCAGCGCTCGCCGGCGGAGCCGTAGGCGGCCGAGACCGCCGCGTCGGCGGCCATCTCGATGTCCGCGTCGGGCAGCACGATCATGTGGTTCTTGGCGCCGCCCAGCGCCTGGACGCGCTTGCCGTTGCGCGTGCCTGTTTCGTAGATGTATCGCGCGACAGGCGTCGAGCCCACGAAGGAGACGGCCTTTATGCGCCGGTCCTCCAGGATGGCGTCGACGGCCACCTTGTCGCCGTGCACCACGTTGAAGACCCCGTCGGGGACACCCGCCTCGCTGAGCAGCTGAGCCAGCAGCATCGAGGCCGAGGGATCCTTCTCCGATGGCTTCAGGATGAACGCGTTGCCGCAGGCGATGGCGTTGGCGAACATCCACATGGGCACCATGGCCGGGAAGTTGAAGGGCGTGATGCCGGCCACCACGCCCAGCGGCTGGCGCAGCTGGTACACGTCCACGCCGCCGCTGA
>JBBSMF010000170.1:0-4400 GCA_038233295.1 Candidatus Limnocylindrales bacterium
AGGTCCAAGAGCGCCATCCTGTCCGTGGCCATCGGGTCACTCCTCTTGACGTCGGTTGCTACTCCAACGTCCTGAGGATGACGCGGTGGCCGTTCACGTACTCGGCCTTCCCGCTGTTACACCACGTCCCGGGACACTACTTCCTGGCGACAGTCGGGAGATGAAAGATGGACGAAACGAAGCGGCACGATAACCCTCCGGTCGGGGAGGACATCGAGCCTGAGGATCGGCATGCCACGCCCTTCGGACTGGAAGGCTCGATCCCCGGCGTGTCCGTCCACGGCGCAGAGGACGAGCAGGATCGACCCCCGCCCTCCGCGGAAGATCCGGACGAAGCACGCGCGGACGACTCGGCCGGGTAACGAGCCGCCTGGAACACGTGGCTTGGGATAAGGCATCCGCCAACCGCTCTAGCCCGCTTTTGAGGTAGGGCAGCGTGCTCGTATGGGCCTCCAGCCCGATGGCCGCGGAGGCGTGCCCGGTCAAAGTCTGCTCAGGACCGATGGACGGTCGAGACGACGAAAGGGAACGAGCAGATGCACCCGGTCATCCAGTACGAGATCGCCAAGATGCGCGTGGCCGAGTTCCAGCAGGAGGCGGAGCGCGAGCGCCTCATCCGCCAGGCGGCCCAAGACCGTCACCGCGGGTTGGAGTGGTCGAGCATCGGGGCCCGGCTCCGGGCTCGCCTCTTCGGTGGCGAAGCGCGGCCGGTCAGCCCCGCCGAGGCGAGCGCCTGAACCAGCTTTCGATCATCCCTGGTGGCCGGCGGATCATGGGGCGTCCGCCGGCCACCCTTCTTTGTTGGCCCATGGATCGACGCCACCATCGTCGATCAGGAGCCAACGGACGGTCGACCCCGTGACACGGCCTGACGCGCGGTGGTGAGGCGGTCGCCTGGGGCATCGACCCACGCTCGGCTTGCCCTGCGTGCGGTTCGGATCGTACTGCCGGAGGCTCTGCCAGGCGTCGCAGACGACGCGATGGCTCCACAAGGTGCCAACCGGCGATAGTGACGTCATCGGGCGACGGAAGGCCAGCCGTCACGTCACCGCCGATATCCCGGGCTTAGGATGTCTCGACCGCGGCACTATCGATCAGTGCCGCAAGAGGAGGACGCCACGATGCACCAGCAGATCCGTGTCAGGCTTGCCAAGCTGACCTCCACCGATACTCCCGGAGCGATGCGCGCCGAGGGCGTCCAAAGCGACCCCAGGGACCTCCCGATCGATGCCCTCGCGACCCTGCTGGAGACCTTGGCAGGGGAGGGTTACAACCTGCGGTCGGCAGGTGGTCACGCCATCGAGGGCGCCGGCGAGTTCGTATTCGCTCTGGACGACAAGAGGCATGACGACAGCGCGGCCTGCGCCGACTTCCTGCGCGACCAGGGTTACTCCGAAGTGGTCGTGGTCGAACCTGAGGTGTGTTGGATCAAGGACGAGGAGGGAGCCTTGGCCAAGTGCTTGCGCGAGAACGCTCGGCCCGGGCGCTTGATCCAGGAGATCCACGTCGGCACGCCGCAAGACGGCCTGGTGCCCGTCGCATTCACCACGATCCAGCTGGCCGACGGGGACAGCAAGAGTCAGGGCGAGACGACCCGATGGAGCCAAGGGTCGTCAGGTGCCCTCGGGCCCCGCTAGCCCCAGGCGGGCAGCGACCATGGCCGCCTCGACGCGGTTGGTGACTCCCAGCTTGTCGAGGATGTGGCTGACGTGCACGCCGGCCGTCTTGCGCGTGATGAATAGCCGCTCGGCGATCTCACCGTTGCTGAGGCCCTGAGCGACGAGCCGCAGCACCTCCACCTCGCGGGTAGAAAGGCCTGATGGCCGTGCCGCGGCGGTAACCTCGAGCGGGCGTCCGCCGTCGCCACCCGCGCCGGCGTCGGCGATCCGGGGCGCTCCGGGCCGCGGCAGATCATCTGCTGTCGTGCGTGTGAGGTCGATGCGCGACCGGACCGCCAGGTCCTCGATGCGACGGCGCAGCGGCTCGGCGCCCAGTCGTCGCGCGCTCGCATGTGCCTGCGAGAGGGTGTCGCCGGCGTCCCCGCGGATACCCCGTCTACGCAGTTCCGCCTCGGCCGCTCTGAACCGGGCGTACGTGGCGGGGTACGGCTCGTACAGTGCGTCGAATCGTTCGGCCGCGGCCAGCCACATCAGTGGGTCGCCACGTCCCTCCAACCGCGCGGCTTCGGCATGAGCGACCCCGAGCACGGCGCCCAGGACGGGCTCGCCCTCACGGTCGGACATCCCCGATGCTGCTTCGTGCCACGGACGTCCCAGGGCCACCGCACGTTGCATGGTGCCCTCGTCCCGGGCCGCCTTCCCAGCGTCGGCCAGCTCCGCGGCCGCCTGCAAGCCCAAGGCCAGAAGCGGAAGTGAAGCGTAGGGATCGGGGTCGTCCAAGAGGCCCTGAAGCCCGGCCTCGATCACTTCCACCGCGACGAGGGGCTCGTCCTCGGAAAGCAGCAATTCGGCCCGGCCGCGGGCGATGAACGCGGCCAGGTGCGGATCGACATCCCCGACCGCCAGTTCCTCCGCGGTCTCGAAGCAGTCGCGAGCAGCGTCCCTCTCGCCTCTCAACGCCTGGAGCCGTCCGCGAACAGCGGACAGGTAGACGGTCCCCCGGCCAGCCGGATCCAGATCCAGGCCCTCCGCTAGCGCCGCCCCTGCCTCATCCCAGCGACCGAGCCGCAGCAGCACGTCGCCGGTCAGCGCCGCCAGGTCGGGACCATAGCGGCGTTCCAGGCCCAGCCGACGCGCGGCTTCAAGCCCAGCCGTGGCCTCGGCCAGGGCTGTTCCCGACTGCCCCGCTTGGGCAAGGTTGAGGGCGTAGTTGTGGTGTGTCACGATCAGCATCTCGGGGGGGCCAGCGATCTCCGCCAGCTCACGCGACCGCTCCAGCTCCAAGAGGCCCTCGGCGACGTGCCCCAGGGCGACGAGGTCGGATCCCAGCATGTTGCGAGCGCGGGCCTCCTCGGTGCGAGAACCGCTGGCGATGGCACAGTCGATGGCCGACCGGCAGATCCGGCGTGACTCCTCGTAGCGACCGAGTCCCATCAGGGCACCGCCCAGGGCGCCCAACACGCGTGCCCGCTCCGGCGTGGGCGGTTCGCTGGGCACGAGGCGCTCGGCCTCCAAGTGACGGAGGAGGCCGCCCGGCCCGTCTCCGCTGACCCACGTGAGGTAGCCCAGCCGGCTATGGAGAAGGCCGGCGGCGGTCGGTTCGGCGTCCTCGTTGATGAGCGCCAGGGCGGCTCGGACCAGCTCCATGGCCCGCGGGATCTCCGAGGCCAGATCGGCCGCGTTGGCAGCGCGGCGAAGCAGGTCGACCCTATCGACCGCGATGCCGGCGGAGACGGAGGGCAGGATCGTCAGGGCACGCTCGTAGTGCTGGAGCGCCTGAGCGTGGGCAGCCACGGTCTCCGCGGCCGCAGCCGCCTCGATGGACGACAGGAACGCCTCGTCACGGCGAGCGGCGGCCTCCCAGTGGTGGGCCAGCTCGGCCGCTGCCCCGGCAGGGCTCGGATCGCCCAGCTCTGGGCGTGCCGCGAGTATCTCGGCGAAGCGCCGATGGAGCGCACGCGACTCCGCGGGCAGTAGCTCGTCCTCCGCGATCTCCCGCAGGAGGGCGTGCCTGAACCGATAGGTGCTCTGCGCCCGGTCCCTTACTAGCACCCCTCTGTCGAGGCCCTCCCGAAGTGCACTGTTGAGCTCGACCTCCGGGCGCTCGACCGCGGATCCGAGGAGCGCCTCACCGGTGGGCCGCCCGGCCACGGCGAGCGCGGCGATGATCTGCCGAGCTGCTGGTGACGCACCGTGCAGCCGCGCCGCGAGGATGGCCATGAGCGTGCGCGCGGCCTGGTCCTCCTGACCCCGCCCGTAGGCCGCCAGGAGCTCCTCCACGAAGAACGGGTTGCCGTCCGAACGCGACCAGATCCGTTCCACCTCCCCGGCCGCGGGCCGGCTGCCACCGATGGCCTCCATCTGGCGAGAGACCGCCGCCCGGTCCAGCGGCTTTAACGCAAGGCTCCGGACACGGGCTCCCCGCTCAAGCTCCAGGAGCCACGCTGGTACCGGATCGAGGACGGAGCCATCGTCGGTGCGGATGGTGAGCGCCAGGAGCACGCGTTCGCGGGTGAGGTTTCTCGCAAGGAACGTGACCAAATCTCGTGAGGCACGGTCGATCCACTGCACGTCCTCGAACAGCAGGAGTACCGGAGCCTCAGCTCCCAGTCGGTCGAGCAGGCCGAGCACCACCTCGAACAGGCGTGCCGGGAGGGCGCCTCCGCCGGGCGGTGCCATCGTGACGCTGCCCGACGCAGTCGCCTCCCCGCTTGGCAGCAACTCCGGGAGCAGCGCGGCCAGATCCGCTCGCGCCGGTCCGAGCAGCTCGTCCGATCGCTC
>JBBSMF010000171.1:0-4357 GCA_038233295.1 Candidatus Limnocylindrales bacterium
CCATCTCGCGGAAGGCCGCCTCCTCGTCGCCGCCCCAGGTGCCGATGACGCTCACGGTGCCACCGATCTCCCCGGTGGCAGCCGGACCCGAGGCACCAGGCGAACCGCCGGGAGCGCTGGGCGCGGGGCTACCGCCGCCACCGCCGGGAGCGCTGGCCGCGGGGGTAACGTCACCACCGCCACCAGCCGGAGCGCTCGGCGCGGCGGTTCCGCCGCCACCACCCGCACAGGCGGCAGCAAGCAATGAGCCGACCGCCGACAGGGCGAGCCAGCGTGTTCCAGAACCTCTCATCAGGATCCTCCTCCTTGCCAGGACAGGGGCCATGACCGCGTTTGACATACCTCGGTCACCCCGACTGCTCTGGGCAGCCGCCACAGCATGACCCATCGGCGCAAGTCACGTTGCCCGTTCCGCACGCACCTCGAAGCGACGCAGATGTGCCAGGGGCGCCAGGGCGATGCCCAGGATCACCAGCGTGGCCACGAAGATGCCGTCCAGTCCCGTGGCATCGGCGACCAGGCCGCCCAATAGGAGGCCGCCGATCTGGCCCAGGCTGAAGAAGACGCTGTATAGGCCCATCAGGGCGCCACGGTCGTCGGGGGAGTGCTCGGACATATCGGCCAGCAGCCCCAGCGCAGCCGGCGTGGCCCCGGCCAGCACGAACAGGCCGCCGCCCGCGGCCAGCAGGATGGGCACGTACGCCAGGATGGGCAGCCCCGCGCTGTGGTTGAGCGCCAGGGCCCCGGCGGCAAGCACCGCACCGCCCATCAGCCCATACACGATGATGGTGGTCCGGCGGTAGCGCTGGAAGCGGTCTCCCCAGAACGCCAGACCGGCGAAGAACACCAGACCCGCCACCACGAAGCCGGCGGTCACCTGGAGCGGGCCGAAGCCACCCACCAGCAGCTGGTCCGCGAACCGCGGGTCGGGCGAACGGACCAGCTGGAAGAGCGTCTGGCTGGTGTACAGGCCCAGCGCCGCGTTGAGCGCGATCCAGGTCGGTGCCAGCAGCCACACGTGCGAGGCTCGCAGCAACGCGAGGTATCGGCGCCAAGCGCCATCCCGCTGGCCTGCGAGCCCCTGGTCGGGCCGCCCTGCTTCGGTCACGCCGTAGCGATAGACGAGCAGTGAGGCGACGTACAGCAGCGCATTGAGGTAGAAGGCAGGCGGCCCCAGCACCGTGTACAGCACTCCCGCCGCCGCCACGCCGGCCCCCAGACCGGCTACCGTGACGGCCTCGAAGCGGGCCGCTGCACGGCCGCGCAGCCCCTCGTCGCCGGCCGTCACCGCCGCCAGGTAACCCAGGATCGACGGCACCGAGACGGCCGCCGCGGCGCCTTCCAGCAGTCGGGTGCCGCCCAGCACGACGAGATCGGTGGTCAGCGCCGTGAGCACCACGGCCACGGCCCCGAAGAGGGGGCCGACCTGCATCAGCCGGTGATGGCCGAAGCGGTCGGAGAGCACCCCGAAGATCGGCGAGAGCACCAGCTCCGTGCCAAAGAAGGCCGCTGTGAGCACACCCACCGTCAGTGCACTCACTTCCGGTCCGCCATGACGGGGCAGATCGGCCAGGTAGTAGACGAGCATCGCCGCCGTCAGGCCGCTGGCCATGCGCAACAGGAAGGTGCCGCCCAGGGCGGCGCGGAGTGAGGCGGTCACGAGATGGCACAGGGTACGGCGGCTATCCTGCGCGGGTGAAACCCGACCAGTCCGGCTCGATCGCGGAGGCCCCCGGCTCGATCGCGGAGGCCCCCGGCTCGATCGCGGAGGCCCCCGGCTCGATCGCGGAGGCCCCCGGCTCGATCGACGATGCCCCGACCGCCGTCGCGGACCTGGGGCGCCAGCGCGCGGCCGCTCGAAGCCGTCGAGATTGGGCCGCCGCCGACCGCCTCCGGGCGGACATCGAGGCTGCCGGTTGGAAGGTGGCCGACCAGGGCCTCGACTTCCGCCTGGAACCTGCCGTGACGCCGGACCTGGTGGAGGACGGCCGGGTGCGCCATGGCTCCAGCCTTTCCGTGCCCTCCCTTCTGGACACGCCGGCGACGCATGCCATCAGCATCGTCCTCATCGCGCCCGACCGACCCGACGAGCTGGAACGGGCCCTGGCGAACCTGCGGCGGGACCGGCCCGCGGACAGCTCCCTGGTCGTCGTGGCCAACGCGCCGAAGGCGAATCTGGCCGAGGCGCTGGGCACTCTGCCATCGAATGGCTCCGATGAGGTGCTCTGGCTCGGAGCTCGGCTGACGCCCGCCGCTGCGGCCAACGCAGGGCTGCGGCGGTCTTCCGGCTCCGTGATCGTGCTGCTGGATGAGCACGCGCGCCCGATCGGCGATGTCGCCACACCGCTCACCGATGCGCTGAGCGATCCCACGGTGGCCGTGGCGGGCGCAGCGGGCCTCGACTCACCCGATCTTCGGCGCTGGACACACGCCGGACCCGGGCGGGTGGACGCTCTGGGTTGGGGCATGCTTGCCTTCCGTCGGGAGGATCTGATGGCGCGTGGCCCTCTTGAGGAAAGATTCCATCTGGGTCGCTCGCTGGGACCCTGGTGGAGCCTCGTGCTGCGCGACGAGGGGCCCGGCGCGGCGCCTCGTGAGGCCCTGGCGCTGTCCCTTCCTCTTGAGGTGATTCCCGCGACCGACGATGATGATCCTGCGCTGGCCCACGCCATCAAGCGCGACTTCTACCGGCTGATCGACCGCTTCGGTCACCGCTATGACCTCTTGCGTTCGCCGGCACCGCGCGGCCGCGAGGGGAGCGAGCCCCGATGAGCGTCGGCCCGCCAATCCGCGACCAGTCCCGGACCGAACCCAGGGCATGGATGCCTACGTCACCTTGCCGGTCAGCGAAGGGTCCAGCCGCCCCGAGATCCGCACGGTGTACCGCCAGGGACCGAAACGGGTGACCGAGCGGGACCAGATCACGATCGATCGCCTCAAGCGCGATGAGGTGGCGCTCCTGTTCCGCATCCGCGACAAGGATGAGACGGCCGTGGCCGAGCTCTACACGCGCTACAGCGGACCGCTGTATTCCCTGGCCTACCAGGTGACCCGCGCCGACCGATTCGCGCAGGAGGTAGTGCAGGAGGTCTTCCTCGCCGTCTGGCGCGAGGCGTCACGCTTCGACCCCCAGCGTGGTGCGGTCTCGAGCTGGCTCTTCACCATGACGCGGCACAAGGCCATCGACCTCGTTCGCAAAGAGGCCAACGTAACGCGGCGGCAGGCTCCCGAAACGGCGCTCGAAACCCGCGCGTCGGAGCATGACGTCGACCACGAGGCGTGGCTCAACATCCGGCGCGACCGGGTCCAGACCGCCGTCAGCCAGTTGCCCGAAGCTCAGCGCACCTGCGTGGAGCTGGCGTTCTTCCGCGGCCTCACCCATGTCGAGGTCGCCGAGGAGCTGGCCATCCCGCTGGGAACCGCCAAGACTCGCATCCGGACCGGACTGCTGCGCCTGCGTGACCTGCTGGGCGACTCGGTATCAGAGACGCAGCACGCATCGGAACGATGGATCACGCAGGCCTCCGAGAGCTGATCGCCGGTGGCGTGCTGGGCGGCCTGGACCGCTCGGAGCGCGCGACCGTCGATGGGCACCTCCCCGCCTGTGCTGACTGCCAGGGCCTGGAGGGGCAGCTCTCCGGCGTGGTCACGGAGCTGGCGCTCTGCGTCCAGCCGCGAACCGCGCCAGCTGGTCTGCGCGCCCGGATCCTGGGCACGTTGCCCGTTGCGGACAGCGTGGCAGCGGAGTGGCCGGTCCCGCTCGCGGTCTTACACCGGGGACAGGGTGCTGCCACTCGTCGGGCGCGACCTCGGTTCGACTGGGCACCGGCGGTCAGATGGGCGCCGGCGGCACTGTCCTTCGTGCTGGCTGCCGCCCTGCTCGCGGTGGGCACGGAGTGCCTGACGCTCCGCACGAAGCTGGATCAGATGCGCGGCCTCCTCACGGCCGCTACGGCGGAGCGAAGCACGCAGGCGGCGGCCATGCAGCTGGTGGCCGACCCGGCGCACCTCAGCGCCTGGCTGGAGCCCAGTGGTCCCGGGTTCGAACGCTCCGTGCTGGTGGTTTATCTGCCCGGTTCCGAGCAGGCCTACCTGGTGGCCGCAGGGCTGCCATTCACGCCGCAGGGACGCGTCTACCAGTTCTGGCACGCCGACGAAGCAGGTATCCACCCGGGTCGCACCTTCGCGGTGAACGACGCCGACGTCGTGCTCATCCCCATCAGCCGCGACATCTCGCGCGCGCAGGCGGTGATGCTCACGCTCGAAACGGAGGGTGGATCCCGCGGCGAGCCCGGTGCTGACGTGGTGTTCGGGGAGCTGCCGCCCAGCTGACCGGGACGTCGATGGTCAGCCGGGG
>JBBSMF010000172.1:0-4349 GCA_038233295.1 Candidatus Limnocylindrales bacterium
AACGACGCGCCGGTGCGCACGTCGGTCAGCGCGCTGGTGGCCCAGGCGGGAGCGGCGGCCACCGGGTCCGACGCTTGGGCGTAGCCGGAGGGGGAGGCGGTCGGGCCGGAGGGGCTCGTCACCGGGGCGCCGCCCGACGGGAAGGAGGTTGCGTCACCTGGGCCGGCAGGTATCGCCGGAGCGGACGCGCGGGGCCCTGGGTCGGTCCCGGCCGGATCCGCCGGCGCTGTTCCTTGCTCGCCAGCGCCAGCGCACGCAGCGACCAGCGCGGCGCTGAGGAGCAGGGCGATGGCGGGTCGGAGCATGTATCGCGGCAAGGGGATCACCTTCGCTTCAGGGCCGGCTGGACGTACCGGTAGTTACGCTCGCTCGGCGTCGGCGGGTCGCGGGGCCCGAGGTCTGCCGGTCTCCGATCGGCGGCGGCGTGGCGTCGTCGAGCTGGCACAGCGGCGAGGCCAACTCCAGCGGCGACTCGCGCTCAAGCGCAGGGATAGCGGCGTCGATCACGTCATCCCGCTGCTCGCGGACACGCGCTCGAACCGCGCTCTGGTTCGGGAATGGGCTGACACGTTCCGTGGCGACTTTCCGATCGATGCGCACGGCGCTGGAGGTGCGGTGTGTGGGACGCGTTCGAGCAACCTGCCGATGAGGGACTTGGCCGTCATCGGTGAGGATCCATTCACGCGGGTCCAGGATGGCGTCGCGGCCGGCACCCGTCGTCGCGGCCGGCAGCTGGTCGATCTGTCACGATCACCGAACAGTGAGGCGGCATCAGCGCTCTGGTGAGCTCGCTTCAACGATCGGCGGCCTCTGCGAAGGACCGTGGCAGTCGTCGAAAGGGGCGCGCCGAGCGTGGGCTGCCGCTGCTCACCAGCACGAGCGAGCAGCCCGAGGCTCCTGGCTGACGCCGATCGCCGCGGAGCCGGTCGCTGAGACCTCCGCTGTTCGGTCATCGTGACGGGTCGGTGGCCTTAGCTCGGGGACCCGCTCAGCGGACCGCCGATCCCGCACCTTCATCCACGTGGGTGGGGACTGCGAGGCCTTTCAGCCAGGTCGCGATCAGCGCGGGCCCGCCCTTGGTCAGGATGGATTCGGGGTGGAACTGGATGCCCTCCACGGGATGCCGGCGGTGCCGCACGCCCATCACCAGGCCGTCGGGCGACCAGGCGGTCAGCTCCAGCTCGTCGGGCAGCGAGGAGCGCTCGATGGCGAGCGAGTGGTAGCGGGCGGCGCTCAAGGGCGACGGCGCTCCGTCGAAGATGCCGCACCCCTCATGCAGGACCGGCGAACGCTTGCCGTGGACCGGCGCGACGCGCACGACGTCGCCGCCGTAGGCCACACCGATGGCCTGGTGCCCCAGGCAGACGCCCAGAGTGGGGACCTGGGGTCCGAGTCGGCGGATGAGCTCTACCGAGATCCCGGCCCGCTCCGGGCGTGAGGGCCCGGGTGAGATGACGATCCCATCGGGAGGCTCTGCCGCGACGGCGTCCACGGTGATCTCGTCGTTGCGCACGACGTCCACGTTCGCGCCCAGCGTGGCCAGGAGCTGGTAGAGGTTCCAGGTGAACGAGTCGTAGTTGTCAAGGAGGAGGATGCGGATCACCGGGTCGCCTCGGAATCGGGCTCGGCGCTGGCCCCGGCAGCCGCCTCGGCGCTGACCCCAGCATACGCCTCGGCCAGAGCCGCCAGGACAGCGCGGGCCTTGGCCGCCACCTCCGCGGACTCCCGCGCCGGGTCCGAGTCGGCCACGATCCCGGCGCCGGCATGGACGAACGCGGTGCCGTCGCGCAGCACGACGCTGCGGATCGTGATGGCGGCCTCCACATCGCTGGGGGAGAAGAAGCCGACGGCGCCGCCGTACGGCCCGCGGCGCTCGCCCTCCAGCTCCGCGATGGCCTTCATCGCGCGGACCTTGGGGGCGCCGCTCAGCGTGCCGGCAGGGAACGTGGCGCGCACCGCGTCGAAGGCGTCCAGCCTGTCGCGCAACCGGCCGCGCACCTCCGACACGAGATGCATCACGTGCGAGTAGCGCTCGACGGAGTAGAGCAGCGGCCACTCCACGCTGCCGGTGGCTGACACGCGCCCCACATCGTTGCGGGCCAGATCGACCAGCATGGCGTGCTCCGCCAACTCCTTCTCGTCGGCCAGCAGATCCGCTTCCAGCTCCGCGTCCTTCACAGGATCGTCGGAGCGCGGCCGCGTCCCGGCGATGGGCCGCGTGACGACCTCGCCGCCGCGGGCCCGCACCAGCAGCTCCGGCGAGGCGCCCAGGAGGGCACGACCGGCGCCCAGGTCGATGAAGAAGAGGTGTGGCGATGGGTTGATCCGCCGCAGCGCTCGGTAGACCGCCAACGGCGCAGCGGCACAGGGCATCGTGAAGCGTCGCGCCAGTACGGCCTGGAGCATCTCGCCGGCGTGGATATCGGCCACAAGCGACGCGACGCCGGCCTCGTAGCGGACGGCGTCCTCCTCGACCGCGGCGCCGGTCTCGCCTCCCGCCGGGGGAGCGCCTGCGCGGCGACCGCGCTTGAGTCGGATGGGACGTTCCGCATCGATGGGTCGGGCCAGGAGCTCCGCCACCCCGGCCAGCCTGCCGCCGGCGTCCCCTTCGTCGATGGTCGCCAAGGTCGCCGACTGGGCCAGGTGGTCGAAGACGATGACCACGTCGGGCAGATGGAAGGCCGCCTCCGGCAGGCCGACCGGATCGGCTTCGGGCACGGGCGACCGTTCCCAGCGCGCGGCCGCCTCGTAGGACAAGTAGCCGACGCCCGCTGAGAGCGGGAACGGAAAACCGGCATCGCTCGGGATGGCCGGCAGCACGGAGCGCAGCGCCTCCAACGGGTCGTCGGTCTTCGATCGCTCCAGCTCGCGACCGTCCGCGGCGCGGATCACGGCCGTAGAACCGTCCACGGTGAGCATCCGGCCGCGCACGCCGACCATGGAGTAGCGCCCGTAGCGCGCACCGCCCTCCACGCTCTCCAGGATGAAGGCGAGGCGATGGCCGAGGCGCAGCGCGGCAGAGACTGGGGTCAGCGTGTCGGCGCTCCACTCCACGGCGACCACGCCGCTGCCGGAGCGAGGGGCGACGGAGGCGATCACGCGTCGTCCGTGCGGCGCGCAGGCCCGCGGCGCGCGAGGAGAAGGTCGACCGCTTCGAGATAGCCGCGCCAGCCTCGACCGATGACCTGCCCGGCCACGACCGGCTCCAGCACGGAGATGCGCCACGCCTCCCGAGCGCGGATGTCGCTGATGTGGACCTCGATGACCGGCCGTTCAGCGGAGACGATGGCGTCGTGCAGTGCGTAGCTGGTGTGGGCCAGGGCGCCTGGGTTCATGATCACCCCGTCGTAGTCGCGTTGCTCCAGGCGGTCGATCAGGGCTCCCTCGTGGTTGGACTGGAGGGCGTCGACCTTGGCGCCCCGGGCTTCGGCGTGCGCACGGACGGCCTCGACCACCTCGGCCAGCGTGGTGGTGCCATAGATCTCCGGCTCGCGGTGCCCCAGGCGGCCCAGATTCGGGCCGTTGAGGAGCAGGATCCTCATCGCGTCTTCTCCTTGGCGGCGATGCGCATCAGCGCCCCCTCAAGCTCGGCCCCCGAGACGTCGTCCACCTCCTCCACTCGACCGACCTCCATGGGCAGGATCCAGCGCTGACGGCCCAGGCGGCGCTTCTTGTCGCCCTGGAGTGCCTGACGGACGGCCGAGGCGTCGAAGTGGCGGTGAAGCGCGAAGCCCAGCGTTGCGAGGAGTGCGTCGATGCGGTCGGGCAGCCCCGGTCCTGCGCCGCGGCCCTCAGCGATGGCTGCGACGGCTCGTATCCCGAGCACGACGGCCTGCCCGTGAGGCAGGCGATAGCCGCTCTCGATCTCCAGCGCATGGCCCAGCGTATGGCCCAGGTTGAGCGTGCGGCGCTCGCGCGACTCGTAAGGGTCGCGCCCCACGATGGCCAGCTTGACCCGGACGGCGCGTTCCAGGATGGCGTAGCGCGCGGCCTCGTCCGAGTCGCGCGTGCGGAGAGCCGCGGTGCCTCGGTCCTCGATGAGCCGCCACAGCACGGGGTCCGCGATGAGCGCGGCTTTGAGGGACTCGGCCATCCCGTCGCGCAGGCGCGACCGCGGGAGGGTGCGCAGGGAGGCCACGTCCGCGATCACCGCCACGGGTGGCCAGAAGGCCCCCGCCGCGTTCTTGGCGCGAGACAGGTCCACGGCCACCTTGCCGCCCAATGCCGCGTCCGCCTGCGCGAGCCAGGTCGTCGGGACGTGGATGAGCGGGGCGCCGCGCTGGTAGAGCGCGGCGGCCGTCCCGCCCAGGTCCGTGGTGGTGCCGCCACCGACGCAGATCCAGGCGTCA
>JBBSMF010000173.1:0-4340 GCA_038233295.1 Candidatus Limnocylindrales bacterium
CTGGGCGCTGGGCCTGGCCTTCCAGCTGAACGACGACCTGCTGGGCATCTGGGGCGACGAGCAGGCCACCGGCAAGGAGCCCTCGGACATCGCCAAGAAGAAGAAGACGCTGCCGGTCATCTACGCGCTGGAGCACGCCGGGCCGGAAGACCGAGAGCGACTGCTGGTCATCGTCCGGCTGAGGGAGCCGGACGACGCGGAGATCGCTGAGGCGCGCGCCATCATCGAGCGGACCGGCGCGCGGAGCTACACCCGGGAACGAGCCCGCGCATACCGCGACGAAGCGGTGCAGCAGTTGGAGCGCGCCGGCGTCGTGGACACAGAGGCGCTGGAACGCCTACGCGCCATCGTCGTCTCGGCCATCAGCGCCTGATTCCGGTCGCGCGTTGGACGGCTCAGTCCTCCCCAACCTCGTCCGAGGGATCGTCCCGCCGGTGGCGCACCGCCAGGACCTTGCCCACCCGGCGGCCGTCCGTGGACTCCACCGTCAGGCTGAGCGTGCCGTTGACCTCCACCTTGTCGCCCACCTTGGGCACCCCTCCGATCTGGTGATAGACCAGCCCGCCGACGGTGTCGTACTCCTCGCGGTCGGAGCCGTTCAGGGTGATGTCGAAGTGCTCCGTCAGGTCGTCCACGCTGGCCCGTCCGTCGATGCGCGCCTCGTCGTCACTGAGACGCTCGATCATCGGCTCCTCGACGTCGTACTCATCCTGGATCTCGCCCACGATCTCCTCGATGAGGTCCTCGATGGTCACCAGGCCAGCGGTCCCGCCGTACTCATCGAGCACGATGGCGATGTGCACCTTGCGCCGCTGAAGGCTGTGCAGCAGGTCGTCGATGATCATCGATTCGGGCACGAATAGCGGGGTCCGAAGGAGGCTGCGCGTGGGCGGCGGATGGTCCACGCCCTTGAGATACGGCAGCAGGTCCTTGGCATAGAGGATGCCGATGACGTTGTCGATGCTCTCCTCGTAGACCGGGATGCGTGAATGGCCCTCCCTGACGATGGTGTCCACGAGCTCGTCGAGTGGCGCCTCCGCGGCCAGTGCCGCGATATCGATGCGCGGCACCATCACCTCATGAACCCGGCGCTGACCGAGCTCCAGGACCGCGCCGATCATCTGCTCCTCTTCCGCCTCGATGACGCCCTGCTCACCACCGCGCTCGACCAGGATGCGGATCTCATCGCTGGTCAGCCGATCCTCGTCGATCTCGCGCACGCCCAGGACACGGGTGGTGGCGTTGGTGATGGCCGTCAGCAGCCAGACCAGCGGCCCCAGGACCCGCCCCAGCAGGATGACCGGCCGGCTCACGAGAAGCGCGTATCGCTCCGCATGGGCCAGCGCGAGCCGCTTAGGCACCAGCTCGCCGAAGACGATGGTCACCAGGCTGACGAAGGCCGTGACCAAGAGCAGAGCGATGACGCCGGCCTGGTTCGCCAGCGGCGCCACGCCGGCGATGACCAGCTGGAGGCCGACGGCCAGATTCGCGCCGGCATAGGCCGCGGCCAGGAACCCGATGAAGGTGATGCCGATCTGGATGACTGCCAGGAAGCGGCTGGGGTCGGCGATGAGGCGCGCCACGCGGCGAGCGCCCCGGTCGCCCTCCTCGACCATCTGCTGGAGCCGGCTGCGGCGGACCGTGACGAGGGCGATCTCTGCCGCCACGAAGAGGGAGTTGATGAGGATGAGCACCCCGATGATGAGCAGCTCGCCCACGACCTGGCCGCTCACTTGGGATCGTCGGGCGAGTCAGCCGGGGATCTGCGCTCGCGGATCCGAGCGGGCATGCCCACGGCCAGCTTGCCCGGCGGGACATCGCGGGTGACCACGGACCCGGCGCCCGTGACACCTCCTTCGCCGATCTCCACGGGCGCGCGCAGGATGGTGTCGGAGCCGATGAAGGCGCCGTCGCCGATACGGGTCCGGTGCTTGCGTCGACCGTCGTAGTTCGCCGTGATGGTGCCCGCGCCGATGTTCACGTCATCGCCCACCTCAGCGTCGCCGAGGTAGCTGAAGTGGTGCTGCTTGGAGCGTGCGCCGATGCGGCTGTTCTTGATCTCCGCGAAGTTGCCTATCTCCGCGCCCGCGCCGACCCGGGCTCCCGGACGAAGATGGCTGAACGGCCCCACCCGGACATCGTCCTCGACCACCGAGTCCTCGATCACGCTGGCCCAGATCGTGCATCGCTCGCCGATGACCGAATCGACAAGATACGAACCGGACTTGATGACGGTGTCCCGGCCGATGCGTGTGGCGCCCTTGAGCGTGACGTTCGGCTCCAGCGTCACGTCCTCGGCGATCGCGACGGTGGCCTCCACGTACGCCGAGCGAGCGTCGCTGATGGTGACGCCCGCCAGGAGATGGGCACGGACGATGCGATCCTGCATCATCCGCTCCGCCTCCAGGAACTGTCCGCGGTCGTCCAGCCCCTCGAACGACTCGGCAGCGAGGCCCTCGACCCCGGTCACCGTGCACTGTTGCGCCCGAGCGACCTCGACGAGACCCGTCAGGTAAACCTCGCCAGTGGCTGTCGATGCGCTCAGCCGGCGCACGGCCTCGCGCAACCAGACGGCATCGAAGCCGTAGACACCGACGTTCCAGCGTCGAACCGCACGCTCATGGTCGGTCGCATCCTTGTATTCCACGATCCGCTCGACATTCCCGTCCGTATCCAGGATGACTCGCCCGTACCGGCGCGGGTCGGACTCCGTCCACACCAGCGCCATCGCGGCACTTGTCCTTCGGCGCCGATCCACGACCGTCGCGATGATGTCCGGCGCGACGAGGGGCAGATCCCCATTGAGGACAACGATCTCTTTGACACCGTCAGGCAGCACATCGAGCGCAGCCCGCACCGCGTCGCCCGTGCCGCGTGGCTCGTCCTGGAGCGCGAAATCGGCCACATCGGCGAAGACCTTGCGGATCTGGGCGGTGGCGGGCGAGTAGACGACGAGGGGCCGCTCGCCGGTCGCCTCGCGCGCGGCGTCCAGCACGTAGGCCAGCATCGGGCGGCCGCAGATCGGGTGCAGGACCTTGGGGAGCCGGGAGCGCATCCGCATTCCCAGGCCGGCCGCCAGGACGACGGCGATCGTCCGATGAGGTGGAGGGTTCGTCACGACGGGGTTTCCCCGCCGGCGGGTGATGGGGGCAGGTTGGGCATGTGCGTTGGCCAGACTCTAGGGGCGGCTCCGTGGGGTGTCAAACGTTGCCCGTAACGCCTCGCCACAGCGTTCAGACGTTGTTCCGCAGCGCGATCGCTTCGACCTCTACGCGGGCGCCTTTGGGCAGCCCTGCCACGGCGAAGGTCGAGCGCGCCGGCGGCAGGTCGGGGAAAAACTCGGCATAGACCTCGTTGAGGGTCGCGAAGTCGCCGATGTCGATGAGGAACACGGTGGTCTTCACGACATCGGCGTAGGAGACGCCGGCTGCGTCGAGCACGGCGCCCAGGTTCCGCAGCGCCCGCCGAGACTCGGCCTCGATGCCACCCGCCACGAGTTCACCGCTGGCCGGGTCGAGGCCGACCTGACCCGAACAGAAGACATGCGCGCCGGTATCGATGGCCTGGCTGTACGGACCGATGGCTGCCGGTGCACCGGTGGTGGCGATGCGTCGCTTGCTCACGGATACCTCCAGGAAGGGTCCGGGCCGGCGGGGTCGCAGGCCGCTATGGACGAGCCGATCAGCGAGTCTGGCAGCGCCGCGATCAGGCGCTGGCCGGCCTCAGCCGCTTCGTTGCCCGAAGCATAGAGGCCCACCAGCGTGGTGCCCGAGCCGGTCATCAGGACCCGTCGCTCGAGTCGGTCGTCCAGGTCGGTCCGGATGCGCGACAGGCCCGGCTCGATCGCCAGCGCAGCCGGCCATAGGTCGTTGGCCGTCGCCAGGCGCTCGCTCCAGCTGACCAGGTCGGACCCGCCCAGTCCGTCCCGAAGGCACGTTGCGAGGTCAGCCACGGTCTCGGCGGCCGGTGACTCGGGCGCTGCCAAGAGGTCATACGACCGGAATGCCTCGGGAGTGGAGAGGCGGGCGGCCGGCGTCACTACGAGCAGGCCCATCCCGCCCCGAACGGCGGGCAGGGGCTCCAGGACTTCGCCGATGCCCTGGACCAGCGCCGCGGCATGATCGCCCATGAAGAACGGCACGTCTGCTCCGAGCGCCAGGGCCAGTGCCCGCTCCCGTTCCGGCGATAGGCCCACACCCCAGATCTCGGCGGCGAGACGTAGTGCGGCGGCCGCGTCAGCACTGCCGCCGCCCAGACCCGCTGCGATGGGGATGCGCTTCTCCAGCTCCAGCTCCAGCGGCGGCAGTGGCACGCCCGCCTCGGCTCGCAGGAGCCGGACC
>JBBSMF010000174.1:0-4327 GCA_038233295.1 Candidatus Limnocylindrales bacterium
CAGTCGCTGGAATCGGGGAAAGGACCTTTCCTGGGAGCCGCTGCGCATCGAGCGCGTCTGCGAGGTCGCCTATGACCATCTCCAGGGCGACCGGTTCCGTCATGCCACGACCTTCAAGCGCTGGCGCGACGACCGACTCCCGGCGTCGTGCCGCTATGACCAGTTGGAGGTCACGCCGCCGTTCGAGTTGCAGAGCATCTTCGGCTCCGGAGCCTGACGCACGACGGGTAGACTCCCGGGGCAAGCGTCAAACCCTTTTTGGGAGAGCCACATGTCCGAACCGCGACGTCCCGAGGACGGATCGACCGAGGCGTCTGACCCATCCTGGGATCAGCCTTCTGCCACCCGTCCCGACGAGCCGACCTCCAGCGCCACTCCCACCTCAGAGCCGACCGTGGTGACCTCCGGAGAGCCGGCCTGGGTCCCCGCGCCGCCAGGATCGGGCGATCAGAGTGCGCCGGGTCATGAGCCAGTGTCGGCAGAGACGACCTATCAGCCGGCCTACACGCCGGCGGCATCTGCCGATCCAGCGGCGTACCAGCAGCCAGGGCAGGCGCCCTATCCGCCGCAATATCAGCAGCCGCCGGCGGCCTACCCAGCGCCGTACCAGCAGCCCGCTTCGGGCTGGGGCCAGGCCTCGACTGGAGTGGCGGAGGCACCCGAGCATGCACACTCGCTGGGCGTCGCACTGGCAAGCGTATTCCTCGGCTTCTGGGGTCTGGCGTTCACCCTGCTGGGGATCCTGTTCCTGATCGGCGGGGCGGGCATCGGAAGCCTTATCAGGAACGATCCGCGGCTCGGTTCGGTGCGCCTGGATCCGGCGCAGGTGGACCAGGCCGTCAGTGCTCTCGGCGTGGGCGGCGTCATCTTGCTGCTCATCGGGATCCCGCACCTGCTGGCCGCCCTGGGCGCGCCGTTGCACAAGGGATGGGCCCGCTGGATGGGTGTGATCGTCTCCGTCCTGGGGATCCTGCTAGGGGTGCTCATCCTGGCGGGCGGATCGAGCTCCACGGTCGTGAACGACCAGCGTGTGACGGTCAGCGCCGTCGGACCCGCACTCATCGTGATCGTGCCCTATGCCCTGACCTTGTTGGCCCTCATCCTCAGCCGGCGCCATTTCCGGAGCGGCTGAACCGCCACCGCTCGCCGGGCATCACGGCCTCTTGCGGGGAGCCCGCTCAGGCTGTCCTGAGCGATCGGGCCACTCATACCCGGCCCACGGGTCGTAGTCGGGATCGAGCGCTTCCTGAGAGGGGCGCTCGCCGGCCGGTACGTGCTGGAGATTGATCCGGATGCGCGTCCAGGTGCTGGATCGGCCGCGCATCGAGTCGGTCAGCACGTCGGCCGGCTCCAGCCGCGCGGCCGCCTCGGGCCAGCGGACCTTCCAGCGTTCCAGGCCTGCCAGCGCCTCGGCCTTGTGGGCCGCACGGGCGATCTCGATGACCGGGATGCTGGTTCGGCGGCGCCCCGTGGGCGTCGGTCGGGTGCCGGCCAGGGACGGAGCCTCGGCGGTGGCGGGCGGCCCAGCCGTAGCGGGCGACCCAGCCGACGCAGACGCCTCAGGGGCGGTGCGGCGCCGCGAGGGCATGACGCGCGGCGGCTCGCCGGCCTGCTTGGCGTAATGCGGGGGCCATGGCGCGTCCCCTTCGCCTTCCGTCTCGTGTCGAGCGGATAGCTCCAGCAGCGACTCGAGCGATCCGGCCTTCTCATCGATGCCCGCGCCCGCGTCTCCGCGCTCGGCGACGATCCGCGGAACCGTCAGCAGCGTGAAGTCGGCTGCCTCCACCTCCGCCACCTCATCCCAGCGCAGCGGCATGGAGACGCGCGCATCCGGCAAGGGTCGCACGGAGTAGGCCGAGGCCACGGTCCGGTCCTTGGCGTTCTGGTTGTAGTCCAGGAACACGCCGTGGCGCTCCTCCTTCCACCACTTGCTGGTGGCCAGCTCGGGGGCGCGCCGCTCCACGTCACGCGCCAGCGCCAGGGCCGCGCGACGCACCTCCGGAAAGGCCCAGCGGGGCTCGATCCGCACGTTGACGTGGATCCCGCGCGATCCCGAGGTCTTCGGCCAGCCCACCAAGCCGTGCTCCGCCAAGGCTTCTCGCACCACCAGCGCCACCCGCCGGACGTCGTCCCAGGCCACGCCCGGCACCGGATCCAGGTCGACGCGCAGCTCGTCGGGATGGTCCAGGTCCTCGGCACGAACCGGATGTGGGTTGAGATCGATGCAGCCCAGGTTGACGATCCACAGGAGCTGGGCGGCGTCACGCAGCACGATCTCATCGGCCGTGCGTCCCGAGGGGAACGACAGCTCCGCGGTCTCGACCCACTCAGGCCGGTTCTCCGGTGCCCGCTTCTGAAAGAAGGCCTCGCCGTCGGCGCCGTTGACGAAACGCTTGAGTGCCATAGGCCGGCCGCCAGCGCCGCGCAGGGCACCCTCGGCCACTGCCAGGTAGTAGCGCACGAGGTCGCGCTTGGTCAGGCCCTGCTGCGGAAAGAAGACCTTGTCCGGGTTGGAGATCGTGACCGTGCGGCCCGCGACGTCGATCTCCTCCGCCTGCCTAGCCATGGCCCGGCTCGTTTCCGTAGCGATCCCTGTCCTCGACCAGCAGCTCGCGGGCACGCTTGACGTCGCGCCAGCCGTAAACCTCGACCCGCTTGTCCTCGAGCATCTTGTAGGTCTGGAAGAAGTGCTCGATCTCGCGCAGCGAGTGCGGCGAGACCTGGTCCGAGCGCTCGAAATGGGAGTAGGTCGGGTCGCCCAGGGCGACGCACAGGACCTTGAAGTCGATGCCCATGTCGTCGCGCATCTCCAGACCGCCGACGGGCCTGGCCCAGACGTGACAGCCGGTGAAGGTGGGCTCATCGATGAGCAGCAGGGCGTCGGTGTGATCGCCGTCCAGGGCCCGGGTGCCCTCAACGAAGCCGTAGTCGAAGTTGTAGTAGACAGCGGAGGAGAGCACCCGATCAAGGCGGAAGACGCGCGCATCCTCGTCCCACTCATACTTGTTGCGGCTGCCACGCGGGATCTCCACCACGACCTCGATCATCGCGGGGAAGTCCTCCGCCGGTCTGACTGGCATGGGGCCGAGTCTAGAGGTCCGGGGATACACTCGGCAGGACATGGAGACCCTGCAGGCGATCCGCACCCATCGAGCCGTGCGCCGATTCCGCCCCGATGAGATCAGCGAGACGGACCTGCGAGCGATCCTGGATGCGGGCCGGCTCTCCGGTTCCTCCAAGAACACGCAGCGCTGGGCCTTCATCGCCATCCGCGACCGTGACACTCTCCAGCGGCTGGCTGCCGTGGGCGACTACGCCGGGCATCTGGCTGGTGCCGCGGCAGCCGTCGCGCTGGTCACGCCGACCCCCGGCCCGGGCGACCCCTTGTCGATCACGTGGGACCTGGGACGGTGCGCCCAGAACATGACGCTCGCGGCTTGGAGCATGGGCATCGGGTCTGTGCCAGCCACGGTCTATGAGCAGCCGCTGGCGCGCGAGATCCTGGGTTACCCGGCCGATCACTGGTGCGAATATCTGCTGAGCTTCGGCTACCCGGCAGACCCCAGCGATCTGACACGGCCCGCGCGGGCGGGCGGCCGGCGGCTACTCGAAGAGCTGAGGCATGACGAGCACTGGTAGCTCACGCTTCAGGCATCGAAACCGCGACCGGCCGGCGAGCCGTATCGGTCTGGGGGATAGTCCCGCAGGAGGATCGAACGTGCGCATCGCAAAGATCACGGCCGCGACAGCGGCCCTTGCCCTTATCGCGCTCGCGTGTGGCGGCACCACAGTGACGCAGCCGTCCGCCACTCTCGCGCCGCCTCTCTCCCAGGCGCCTGATCCGAGCGTTGCGCCATCGCCCGAAACGAGCGTCGAGCCTGCCACCGAAGCGCCGGCGAGCCAGGCGCCGGCGAGCGGAGCACCGGCTAGCGACGCGGCCGGCCCGAGCAGGGTCCAAGTGGCCATCGTCGATAACGCGTTCACCCCAGCTACGGTCGAGGTGACAGCGGGGGACGAGGTCGTATGGACCGATCGTGGCGAGAATACGCACACGGTCACGTTCGCCGATGACGGCCCGGATAGCGGCAACCTCTCGTCGGGTGGGACCTTCCGGACGACCTTCGATGAGGCGGGTGAGTTCTCCTACGTCTGTTCCATCCACTCGCAGATGCAGGGGACCGTGACCGTCAGCGAGTAGCGATCAGCGCTGCAACGCCACGATGAAGGGTCCCCATGGTCGGGCGGGACGGATTAGGCGGCCGATCCACCCCGTGCCGGTGCGCGTCGGCGGCGTGGCATCGTCCGCCGTGCCCACTGTGACGCCGTC
>JBBSMF010000175.1:0-4325 GCA_038233295.1 Candidatus Limnocylindrales bacterium
AGCTGGGCACCTTCCTTGGGGCGGAGGAGGTGCGCTACGAATCGATCCCGGAAGGCTGGCGAGCCGGGCTGGAGGAGAACTCATGAGTGGTTCGGGCGCCGTGACCGTGGCGTACTACTACCGCACCCGGTGGGGCGCCCACGACGAGTGGCTGGAGCTGTTCCGGCGCAACCATTGGCCGCTCCTGCGAGCGCAGCTCGAGGAGGGGCGCTATACGGACGTGCGCCTCTACACGCCGCGCTTCCACGGCGACGGCCTGGCCGGCTGGGACGTGCTGGTGACCATCACCTATCGCGACTGGGCGGCCATCGCGGCCCATACGCCGCCGGAGGTCGTGACGGGGCTCTTCCCCGATCAGGATCGTTTCGCCGCGGAAGAGCAGCGGCGGTTCGAGCTGTTGGAGGCGCACTGGGACATCGTCTTGGATGAGGTCGCGCTGGCAGGCCCTTGACGTCCAGCTCGTCCGTCGCACGCTTGGAACGTCAGGCGAGCGAACCGACCCCCGAACCTCCCTGTTATGCGAGATCGCGGACTCCTCACGCGTGCCATCGGGGAGGTCGTGTGGCTCGCGGGGGGAGCCGTCGGTCCGCGGAAGCGCACCTGGACCCGTTGAAGCCTCTCGTCGAGGGTCCATTCGCACTTCACGCGTGCCATCGGGGAGGTCGCGGCGCCCCGGCCACTCGGGTGGCCACCCGCCCGGCCGGGCGCCCGACGAGCTGACCGTCGCGCATCACCACTCGGCCGCGAACGATGGTGGCGACGGGCGCACCCACCGTCTGACGGCCGTGGAAGGGCGTCACGGGCTCCTTGCCGTGCAGTCGGGCTTGGTCGATGACCCCTTCCCGGCGCAGGTCCACCAAGACCAGGTCGGCGTCCGAGCCGACCGCGATGGCGCCCTTCCGCGGGAACAGACCCCACGTTCGCGCCGGTCCCTCCGAGGTGACCCGCACGACATCCTGAAGCGTCAGCTGACCGGCGTGGACGGCGGACAGGAGCAACGGGACCAGGATCTCGACGCCCGCGAAGCCCGGTGAGACCTGCCACACGTCGGGATGCTGCTTCTCAGCGTGCGTGTGGGGGGCGTGGTCGCTGGCCACCACCTCGATGCGACCTTCAGCGACAGCCCCCATGAGCGCAGCCCCCTCCCCCGGTGCACGAAGTGGCGGGTTCACCCGCGTGATGGTGCCCCGACGCCGGACATCATCAGAGGAGAGGAAGAGGTGGTGGGGCGTCACCTCGAGCGTGACGTCGAGACCCCTGCTGCGCCACGCCTCCACGGTCGCCAGGCCGTCCCGCGACGAAAGGTGGTGGATGTGGATCGCGGCGCCTGCTTCAGCGGCGAGCCGACAGGCGCGTTCGATCGCGGCGACTTCAGCCCTGATCGGTCGGGTCTCCAGATGCGCCATGGCGTCGGTCCGATGCGCTGCCTTCGCCGCCTCCACGAGCGGGCCGATGATCGCCCGATCCTCCGCGTGGAAGCCGACGCGAAGCCCCAGCGTCGCAGCCTCGCGGAGGGTGATCAACAGCTCAGCCTCGTCCGGACTGGGCAGCGCGCCCGTCGTCTCGCCCAGGAAGCACTTGAAACCGACCACGCCGGCCCGGGCCATCCGTCGCAAGCGCGCTACGCCGCCGCGCCCGATCAGGCCGAAGAGCCCGAAGTCGACCCAGGAGCGCCCTTCGGCCATCTTTCGCTTCGCCTCCACGCGCTCGGCGCCGTCGGTCGGCGGCACGGTGTTGGGCATCTCGAGCACCGTCGTGATGCCGCCCATGACGGCGGCCTCGGAACCGCTCGACCAATCCTCCTTATGCTCCAGGCCCGGCTCTCGGAAGTGGACGTGGGCATCGATCACCCCGGGCAGCACGTAAAGCCCGTTGCCATCGACCACCTCGGCCCCGTCCAGCCCGAGCGCCCGGGAGTCGAGCTGGCCAGGCGGGACGATGGCCACGAAGCGGCCTTCGCGGATGGCCAGATCGGCTTGGAGCTCGGAGTCCGCGGTCACGACCAGGCCGTTGCGGACGATGAGATCGGCGCTCCCCGAGCTCACGTCGGTCACGATCCTCCCAGGCCCAGCTCCGTGCGGGTGAAGAGCGCCAGGAACGGGACATCCGCAGCGGCCAGTCGCTGGGCGCCGCCGTCCTCACGGTCGATGATGGCCAGGATGCCGTTCACCGTGGCTCCGGCCTCGCGCAGCGCCTCAAGGGCGGCAACGGCCGCGCCGCCGGAGGTGACCACGTCCTCGATGAGCAGCACCCGCTCGCCCGGCTGGAGCTCGCCCTCGACCGCCCTGGCGGTGCCGTAGGTCTTGGCGTCGGCGCGCACCAGGACGCTGGGCAGGCCGGTGCGCAAGGACAAGGCCACGGCCAGCGGCACCGCCCCCAGGACCGTGCCCGCGATGCGCTGTGTGTCTTGGGGAACGTGGCGCAGGAGCGCATCCGTGACGCGGGCAAGGAGCGCCGGCTGCGTCGTGAAGCGGTACTTGTCGATGTAGTAGTCGCTCACGGCCCCCGAGCGGAGGGTGAAGCGGCCACGCAGCACGGCCGCCGCGACGATATCGGCAGCAAGGAGGTCACGTTGCTTCTCTTGGTCCGTCATGAACCGTCGATCCCACCGCTCATCACGGGGCATGATGGTAAGTCGCCGCCGGGCCATCCCTTTCACCCTCGTCGTCTCCGCCACGCTCGCGATCATCACTTCACCGCTTCGCCGACCGGGTCGCATCGCCTGAAACGCGGTGAGAAACGGTGATTCCTTGCTTACCATCGTGGGGGGTGATGAGTGGCATAAAACCACGTGGGCCGCGCCGCTCATGCTCGTGCCGGCTGCGCCGCCCCACCAGCTCCCGCCGGCAACCGATAGCGCTCCACCCGGCTGATGAGCCGCCGGATCCGCAGTCCCTCCAGCGGCCCCAGGGCGTATAGCGGCATGGGTCGCAGCCACGTCGCGCTGCCCAGGCTCACGGCGTCCGCGCCGGCCCAGAAGTATTCGCGGCAATCGTCGAAGTCGCGGATGCCGGCCGTGGCGATGATGGGCAGCGTGATGCCTGCGTCCCGCAACTCCGACACGATGCGCAGCCCGATGGGCTTGATGGCCCGTCCGGAGAGGCTCCCATAGCCATTGCGCAACAGCGGCTCGCCCGTATCGGGATCCAGACGCAGCGCCTTGACCGAGTTGATGGCGGTCAGCACCGCCACGCCATGGCGTTCGGCCAGCCGCGCGTGGGCCAGGTAGTCCTCATCGGGCGAGAGCTTGAGGATCACCGGGTGTCGACTGGCCGGCACGGCCCGCGCGAGCACCTCCTTCAGGATGGTCTCAAAGGGGAAGTTGACGTTGTGGCAGGAGACATTGAGCTCCACGGCGGCGATCTGGCCCGGCTTCGCGCGCCGGTTCACGGTCTCCACCAGCGCCCCGAAGTCGTCCGCCGAGAACCCGCCCAGGCTGATGATGCGATTGAGCGCTGCCGTCCGCGGGAAGTAGTCGTCGAAATAGGCCTCGATGCCGATGTTGGACCAGCCGAAGGCGTTGATCCAGCCACCGTCCACGCGCCGCAGGGCGCCCGAATAGAGACGCAGCATCGCGCGAAGCTCCCACGGCTTCCAGTCCTCACGCAGCGAGAAGTTGCCCTCGCGCCGCTGGAGAGTCAGCGTCCGCGTCACCACCGCCCCGAAGCGCTCGAGCGGCACCCACTGCGCGATGGGACTGAGCCCGTACAGGATCAGGCGACGCTTCGATGCGCCGTAGCCCAGCAGACTGGCCGATGTCAGCAGCCGGTTGCGCAGCCGGACGCCGTTCAGGTCGATAGTCATGTGCGCGTGGTATCTCGCATCGACTCATCCCGAGCCTCCGGGCGCATCTCGGTATCGGGCAGGAGCCGGGTCTCTCCCCCGCCGAGCAGAAGGGCGAGCAGCGCGAACCCATAGATCACGATGAGACCCAGGCTGCTCGCGATGCTGTCCGATACGTCGCCCGTAGTCCCGTTCAGCGGCATCGTTTCGCGGGCACCCAGGCTGCCGATCAGGATGAGCAGACCCAAGGCCAGCCAGAGCGCGGCCAGGATGAGACCCAGGAAGCGGGCCCACGAGCGATGCCTCCATATCCCGATGGCCGATACGATCTGGACGCTGCCCACCACCAGGAAGACAGCCGAGGCCGCCGTGATGACACTTCCGAAGAAGTCCCCGTCGGGGCCTGGGGGAAGCAGCGGATCGAGCATTCGGCTGCCGAGGAGCGCGATGGCTGCCCCGAGCGTGACCATCCCTCCGAACAGCAAGAGCACGGCGCCGGCGATGACCGCCGCAGTGGAGTTGCCGTAGCCGGACGTGCCGGC
>JBBSMF010000176.1:0-4322 GCA_038233295.1 Candidatus Limnocylindrales bacterium
GATGTGACCTTCCAGAACCGCATCGATCCGGAGCTCATCACGCTGCTCGGCCAGGGAGCCATCGACATCGGCATGGGCGACGGCACCAGCGTCATCCCGGCCGTCAGCCAGGACATCCCCGTTCGCTACGTGGCGACCATCTATGCCCGCTTCCCGAGCGTGGTCTTCGCCAAGGAGTCGGCGGGCATCGCGGAAGCGGCGGACCTGGAAGGCCGCAGCCTGGGCATCCCCGGTCGAGTCGGTTCCGGCTGGATCATGCTCCAGGCCCTGCTCGCCTCGGCCGGCCTGACGCCGGACGACCTCGAGATCGAGCTCTATCCCGACTTCGGGCAGGCGGTCGCGGTCCAGGCGGACCAGGTCGATGCCGCCACCGGGTTCGCCAACAACGAGCCGGTCCAGCTCGAGCTGGGTGGCGAAGCGGTGAGCATCCTGCGGGTCGACGACATCACGCCTTTGCCGGGACCCGGCCTGGTGGTGGGCACAGGCACGCTGGAGACGAAGGAAGAGGCGATCCGTGCCTTCGTCGCCGCCACGCTGCGGGCGATGGAGGAGATCATCGCGGATCCGGATCGCGGCCTGGACGCGGCCGTCGCGCGGGTCCCCGAGCTCGGCGAGGACCGCGAGGCTCAGGCGGCCATCCTCGCGGCCACGATCGAGACCTGGAACAGCGAGTACACCGATGCCAACGGCCTGGGCACCATCGATCGCGAGGCCTGGGCGACCTCCGTGGAGTTCATGCTGTCCCTGCCCGATACTGTGGTCGCTCGACCGGTGACCGTGGACGAGCTCGTGACGGAGGAGGTGCTGGATGGCCCGTGAGACCGACCCCGAAGCCGATCGATCGGGACCCGGCGGCACACCGGAGGGTCACACGCCGGAAGCCGCCGCCCCGGATGAGCTCGGCAAGAAGGGCACCCCGGCCGCTGGGCTGACCCCCGGCGTACCACACGCCGCAGATGCGATGGACTCCGCTGACGGTCACGCCACAGGGGCAGACGAGCACGCGGCCGAGTCGCTCGGCCCCATCGACTGGCCCGCCTGGGGCGCGAGTGCCTTCGGCGTCCTGGTCGCGCTGCTGATCGCTGCCGCGCTGGCCCTGCCGACGCTCCAGCTGTAGCGGAGCCGGAGCCCCACCGGCGCTACCCGAAAGACTTACGCGGACTCGGGCGACCGAAGGCTGCCGGAGAGCGTCTGCTGGTTGACCCGTGAGACGGTCGCCTCGATCTCCTGGAGATGCCCGCCCACCTCCGCTGTCGTGGCGCCCGCGAACCGCTCGTCGCCCACGGACGGCAGGTTGATGAGCACATTGGCGCGAGCCCCGCGAGCGGCCGCCTGCGCCAGCAGCGCGGCCACATCCAGGTCGCTGGCGGCGTTGAGGTTGCTGCGACCAGCCAGAGCCTCGATCTCGCGGACCAGGCGGTGGCACTCACGGACGACGAGGAGCGGGACCTCCGATGCGGCACGAGCGGCGGCCTGCATCCGTGTCCGCCGCTCAGCCTGCTCCTCTGATGTCTCACGCGGCAGCTTCATCGCTGCCGCGAACGTGGCGTAGGCGGCCGCATCCTCATCAGCCAGCTCCATGAAACGCCGCCGCGCACGCTCACCCTCCTGCAACGCACGAGCGTGCGTCGCGGCATATATCTCGTACTTCGGCCGATCAGCCGAGAGCCGCCCGACCATCACCATCAAGCTCGCCGCGAGGCCCGCCGCGACCGCGGCGGCACTCCCGCCGCCGGGCACTGGGTCGGCCGAAGCCAGGCGTTCCGAGAACTCGGTGAGGGTCAGCGTGCCGTACGACTCAGGCTCCTGTGACATCGCGGAGATTGTCGCACGCCCGCCTGTCCGCTCAGGCCACCGCGGCGAGCAGATCCGGCTCCGTATCGAGACCTTCCACCAGCCATCGACGGCTGCGGTGCTCGAAGGCCAGGCGAAGACGCGCGGCCGGGGTTCGGATATCGAACAGGGTACGCGGACCAACGGCGACGGGATAGGCGGCTGACTCGTCGCGCACGCGCTCGATGCGGACGATGCGCTGGAGGTCAGCGCCCATGCGCACGGTGCGCGGGCGGCCGCTGAAGGGATCGCAGCCGACCGCGATCTCGGTCGGAGTTATTCGGACCATAGCCATCTTCCGGCTCCTTTCGGGCGGTATGTGCTCTCCGGTCCTTCGGGGCATCGCGAGAGGTCGAGAGAACGTTTGTTCTGTATGGCCCGGACCCTAATCGAACGGATGTTCGATGTCAAGTCCCTGACCGTCGATGGCCGCATCGTCCGAGGTCTCCGTGCCAGCTCTCGTGGCACGCCCTGGATCGGGACCGGAACCGACCCTCCGCGCGTCGGGCGCCGTCTGGTAGTCACGCTCGAAGGGCGCCGCGATCCCGCTCCGCAGCAAGCGCGCCCGGGTGATGGCGCGCGTCCCGAAGCGTTCCCGGATGGCGTCCGATGCCTCCACCGCACGGCGGCGTCGCTCATCGTCCGCGCCGAACAGCGCCAGTTGCTCCCTGTCGGTCAGATGTGACGCGGCCACGCCCAGCAGCCGCACGCGCATACCGCGCACCTCCGGCCGCACAAGGCTGAGAGCGGTCCGCCAAATGGGCTCGGTCAGGTCGGTCGGCGCCTTCAGGGTCCGTTGGCGCGAGATGGTCACGAAGTCGCTGTCACGGAGCCTCACCGCCACGGTGCCCGCCTTCACACCGCCGGCGCGCAGCCGGCCGGCGACGCCTTCCGAGAGCGCCAGCAGCGTCCGCTCGATGACCTCCCAGTCGGCCGTGTCGACATCGAAGGTGTGCTCGTGGCTGACCGACTTGGTGGCCGCGCCATCACCGACCGGCGAGGGATCGATGCCCAGTGCCCGCGCCGCCAACTGCGGACCGCCGTTCCCGAACCGCCGCACCAGGAGGTCGCCCGGCAGCGCCGCCAGATCGCCGATGGTGCGCACGCCGTACTCCGCGAGCACCGCGCGCGTGCGCGCACCCACGCCCCACAGCCGCTCGATGGGCAGCGGCGCCAGGAAGGCTGCCTCCGTGCCCGGCTCCACGCTGACCAGGCCGTCCGGCTTGCGCAGGTCAGAGGCGATCTTGGCCACCAGTTTGGTCGTCGCCACACCTACCGAAGCGGTGAGTTCGAGCTCCCGGCGGATGGCCGACTTGATCTGCCGAGCGACACCCTCCGCAGGCCCCAGCAGCGCCTCCGTGCCCGCGACATCCAGGAAGGCCTCGTCGATCGATACCGGCTCCACCAGCGGCGTGAAACCGCGCAGGATGACCATCACCTGGCGGCTGACCGCGCTGTACTTGGCACCGTCCACGGGGAGGAAGACGCCCTCCGGACAGAGCGCCCCGGCCGTGCGCAGCGGCATCGCCGAGCGGACCCCGAAGACCCGCGCCTCGTACGACGCGGCACTGACCACGCCGCGAGCGTTCCGATCGCCGCCGCCCACGATGACCGGCCTGCCCCGCAGCTCCGGCCGGTCACGCTGCTCTACGGCCGCGAAGAACGCGTCCAGGTCGACGTGCAGGATGGTGGCGGCGACAGGCGTCACCGCCTCATGATGCGCCCGGCGTCAGCCCTTGGGCTCGACCACGATGGTGACCTCGGGCGTCATGCCAGAGAAGACCTTGATGGCCACCTTGTAGGTGCCCAGCATCTTGAGCGGCTCGTCCAGGTCCACCTTGTGGCGGTCGACCACGATGCCGCGCCGGGCCAGCGCGTCGGCGATCTCCTTGGAGGTGATGGAGCCGTAGAGCTTGCCGCCCTCACCGACCTTCACGCCCATCGTCAGCGTGGTGGAGCCGATGCGCTGGGCGGCGATCTCCGCGTCCGCGCGCTCCTTCTTGCGCTTGTCCTCGCGCGACGCTACGTCATGCTGCCAGGCGCGGTAGGCGCCCCCGGCGGCGGGCACGGCAAGCTTCCGGGGGATGAGGAAGTTGCGGGCGTAGCCGTCCGTGACGTCCTTGAGCTCGCCACTCTTGCCCAGCGACTGGACCTCGTTGATCAGGATGACCTTCACGCGGGGACTTCCTCCATCTCTGGGCGTGGCCGGGCATCGGCCAGGGTGCGGCGGGCGCCGGCGGCCGCCTTCTCGATGAGATCGGGCAGGCGCTTCGCGATCACGCGCACGGGCCGCGGCACGAACCGACGGATACGGGCCAGGTCACGCTCCAGCTCCCGCCCATCGATGTCCAGGGCGGCCAGCTTCTCGTAGAGCAGGCCCTGCGGGACGCTCTCCAGGAACAGGTCGAGGGCCAGGACCACGACCGCGATGTCGTCCAGCCGTCCCACGACCGGTATGAAGTCCGGCACCAGGTCGACCGGCATGACCA
>JBBSMF010000177.1:0-4294 GCA_038233295.1 Candidatus Limnocylindrales bacterium
ATGCTGCGTTCCGCTATCCGGAGCGCTTTGGCGGCGTGGCCGGCGTCAGCCCCGCGGTCTTCGAGGGCATGCTGCCCGACCGGCAGTGGCTCTATCCCACGGCTACCGCACGCCAAGAGCACGATCCCATGCTCCTGGCCGAGACCGCGCCCATCGACCACTTGCGCGTCTTCCTGGGCGCTGGCCGAGCCGACTATCCCTGGATCATCGCGGCGACCGACGTGCTCGCGGAGCGGCTCTCAGCGCGGGGCATGGACGTGACCGCCGAAGACATCCGCGGCGCACATGACACGCCGACCTGGCAGCGGCTTGCACCCCGCATGCTCCTGGCCCTGTTCGAGGAGACATGAAACGGTAGCCCGCGCCTTGTAGCATCAGCGGTCAAGTGAGGGATGAGATCCTCCAGACGACGCGTGCCTGCGGGGCCGGCCTCGACACGCCCGCCGGACTGGCATGGCTGGCCTTTCTACGCGCCCACGCCGGCCTCATCCGCAGCTTGGACGCGGAACTGCGGCGAGAGACGAGACTTTCGCTTTCCGACTTCGACGTGCTCATCCAGCTAGCCATGGCGGACGACACCTGTCTGCGCATGAGCGAGCTGGCGCGCAACACGCTGGTCAGCAGGAGCGGGACCACGCGGCGCGTGGAGCAACTGGAGCGGGAGGGGCTGGTGGCGCGCAGAGCGGCCGGCACGGATCGCCGGTTGGTGATCGTCTCCCTGGAACCGGAGGGGGTGGAGACGCTGCGGCGAGCACTTCCTGTGCATGCCCGTGGCATCGCCACGCATTTCGCAGCAAAGCTCGAGGACGAGGAGGCCGACACCCTGCGACGGGCACTGGAGAAGGTCAGCCCGGAACGCGATCGCGACTGAGTCGCTCGAGCAGAGCGATAAGTGCCGCTGTCTCCGCCGGTGAGAGACGAGAAGCGACCTGTCGCTCCAGTACGGGTCCGAGGTGGTCGATGGAGCGACGGACGGTGGCCGCCCCGAGTGGCGTCAACTCCGCATGACTGCCGCGCCGGTCGGCCGGGCATGAGACCCGGCGAACCAGCCCGTCCGCTTCGAGGCGGTCGACCCGACGCGTCAGGCCGCTGGGGGTCAGGTGCGACCGCTCGGCGAGCTCATTCATGCGCAGGCGCTGCCCGTCAGCCTCTGCGAGGGGAAGCAGGATGGCGACGACATCGACACCTGCGGTCTGGCTCTCGTCGGCCCCTCCGGCTATCGACTGCGCGAACTCTTCCTGGGTTGCCAACGTGGCCAGCCACAGTCGGAGCGCAGGGGCGACGCTGATCCGCTCGGCCGCGACCGAAGGATCGGTCATGCGCTCGGAGATCCCTCCTCCGTTGCCCCGTCGGCCGTCGACTCTTCCACGGTCAGCTCGAACTGGAGGGTGATCTCGCGCCCGATGAGGACGGCATCGCCGCCGAGCGGCACGTTGAAGCTCATGCCCCAGTCGCTACGGTCGATGGTGAACTCCGTTGAGAAGGCCGCCTTTCGCGCGCCGCTCATGCCCACGGCCAGACCATGCAGCGTGGCCTCCGCCTGGATGGGCCGCGTGACGCCCTTTATGGTGAGGTTGCCCTCGACCGTCAGCCGATCTTCGTCGGCCTTCTTGATGGAGGTGCTCAGGAACTCGATGGTGGGGAACGTCGCCACATCCAGGAGGTCGGGTGAGCGAAGGTGCTGGTCGCGCTGCTCGAGTCCGCTGTTGAGGCTGGCGGCATCGACGGTCACCTGCACGGTGGCGTTCTCCGGGTCCTCGTCGTTGCCCTCGACGCGCGCATCGAAGCTCGAGAAGTGGCCGCGCACGGTGCTGATCATCATCTGGCGGCCGGAGAAATGTAGGCTGGAATGCGCGGGGTCCAGTGCCCAGACAGAGCGGGCGGCGCCCGGCATCTGGGTCTCCTGCATGCCGGCAGTCTTCGTATCGGTCATTTCTGTGTCTCCTCTGTTGCCGCGTTCAGGCGGCCTTGGCCGTGGGGATGGTGGACGCACGCACGCTGTCCGCGAAGGCGCCGAGCAGTCTCCGCAGCTCCACCTGGGTGCGGCGGTCAGCGAGGCGCCCGTCTTCGTCGACGAGGTCTGCAGCACGTGATACGCCGTAGCGCTCCTCGAACGGCACGGCCTGGGCGTAGGTGAGGGAGTCGGCGGCCTGCTGGAGCGCGTGCTTCGTGCCCGAGCGGCCCGTGGTGGCACCCATGAGCAGGACCGGCTTTCCGACCAGCGGCGAGTCGAAGGGCGGGCGCGAGGCCCAGTCGATGGCGTTCTTGGACACGGCCGGCAGGCCCTTGTTGTACTCCGGCGTGACCAGCAGGATGGCGTCCGCCTCGACGATGGCCGACTTCAGCGCGCGCACGGGCGCGGGGTCGCCTTCCGCTTCCAGATCGCCGTCGTAGAACGGCACGTCGGCGAGCGAGAAGGCCTCGATGGCTACGCCGTCTGGGGCTGCCTCTTGGGCCGCGCGCAGCAGAGAGCGATTGAAGGACCCGCGACGGAGGCTGCCCACGAGCGCGACGATGCGCACTGGCGTGCTGTCCGTTGTGGGCTGCACGGGCGCCTTGGGCGGCTGATCGGAGGGCACTGTCTGGATCGCGGCCGCCCGGGACGTATCGGTGTTCACGGACTGCGACGCCTCTGCGGGGATGGCCACGATGGTGAGCTCGACCTCGAGCTCCTCGTCCGCGATGAGCCCGTCGACCCGCCCGCTGGCCTCCATGCGCGCGGAACGATCCTCGCCGAAGACGTCTATCCCGGCCAGACGCGCCTCCAGCGCGATCTCCCGTGTCTCGCCACGGAAGATCAGGTCGCCGTGGACCGTGTAGCGGCCACCGTCAGCTTCGATGCGGCTGCTCTGGAAGCGGAGCTCGGGGAACGCCTCAGTGGCCAGGAAGGCATCTGACAGCAGCAGACCCTTCATGGCGCCCATGGCCGGATCCACAGAGCCTGTGTGGACGACGGCCTCGACGGAAGACGCCTCTAGTCGATCGAGGTGCAGGTCCAGATGGCCAGCAAGCTCCGGGAATCGACCTCTGACGGTCATGCCCATGCGACGGGCCAGGAAGCGGAGCTCCGACCGCGACGAGTCGATGCGCCAGCTTGTAGTGGGAGATGTGGGGGGTCGGTCGGCTGTGTGAGTAGTCATTGCAACAGCAATCATTGCAGACGCAACTACTTAGTGTCAAGGCCCGCGTCCTGCCGGAGCACCCTGGGTGGTGCGGCTGGTGCCTTCGGCACGCCCGGCGAACGGCCAGCGGGTCCGCGGCACGCCGGGACTGCCAAGGAGCGAAGGTCGTTCGAGAGGCTCTCATCCGTGAATGGCTCTGAAACGCTACCTCCGCTGATCGGCACGTGAGGCGTGCCGGATGAGGGCCGAGAAGGGCGCGCGCCGGCCCCGGTGGCGAATCGACGGCCGGTGAGCGTCCGTCCTCCTCTCCTTGGCACGCCTGACGCACCAAGGCCACGCGTCTCGGCAGCACGCATGTTGGGCAAGGTAATCGCCTGCATCTCCCACCAAGGTGTTAGCATCGCCCATCAATGACAATGAGACGCACGACCGTCACCGCTTCCGGTGGAACCCTAGGCACGCTTCAAGCCGAAGCGGAGCGCCGCGGTGTGCCGCTATCGACCGTGCTGCGTGAAGCCGTCGAGGAGAAGGCTCAGGCGCTGCGATCAGCGCGCCGGCCTAGAGTCGGCGTAGCTCGATCGACCGACGGGCGGAGTGCGGCGGAGGTCGCCAACGAGCCGATCGCCGAGGAACCTCGCTGACTCGTGCTCATCCTCGATACCGGGCCGCTTCTCGCGGCGCTTGATGCCGCGGATCCCGACCACGTCCGGTGTGCATCGCTGTTGACCGAGTCCGCCGAGGACCTCGTGGTACCGACCCTCGTCCTCGCCGAAGTCGACTATTGGTGCGGGCGGCGGTTGCCGCCGGAGGCCTGGCTCATCTTCCTCGATGACGTGCTGGCGGGCGCTTATCGACTCGAGCCGCCCACGGTCGGTGATCTGGCGCGCTGTCGCGAACTTCAGGATGGCTACCGGGACCTGGCCCTGGGCGTGGTCGACGCCAGCATCATCGCGCTGGCCGAGCGATTCCGTGAGAGCAAGGTGGCAACACTCGATCAGCGGCACTTCCGGACCGTCCGTCCCCTCCATGTGGCCGCGTTGGAGATCCTGCCGTAGCCCGGTGGTGCTGGCGAACCCGGCTTCAGCGAAGCCTCAGTCGGGCCGGCGGCGAGACACCACGGGGAACGTCAGGAGGAGCAGGGCGGTGCCGATACCCGACGTCACTACCGTCTC
>JBBSMF010000178.1:0-4286 GCA_038233295.1 Candidatus Limnocylindrales bacterium
GCTGGGCATCGTGGAGCGGCTGCCCTATCTCGAGGACCTGGGCATCACGGCTCTCTACCTGACGCCCATCTTCGCGTCCGCCTCCAATCACCGGTACCACGCCTACGACTACGACCACGTAGATCCGTTGCTGGGTGGGGACGAGGCCTTCCGCGAGCTGCTGGACGCGTGCCATGACCGTGGGATGAGCGTGGTCATCGATGGTGTCTTCAACCACTCGGGCCGCGGCTTCTGGCCGTTTCACCACGTCCTGGAGACCGGCGCCGCGTCGCCGTATCGGGGCTGGTTCCATCTCGACGACGCGGCGCTGGATGCCGGACGACCGCTGCATGCCTATCCGACCGTGGACGAGCAGCGCCGGATGGACGAAGCGCACAGCCAGATGCCGCGCGGCCAGCGCTCGGAGCGCGCGTTGGGCTATCAGGCCTGGTGGGACCTTCCGGCGCTGCCCAAGCTAGACACGAACGATCCCGGCATGCGTGCCTATCTCTTCGACGCCATCGAGCACTGGACCCGCTTCGGCATCGACGGCTGGCGGCTGGACGTGCCGGAGGAGGTCGGCGAGGGCTTCTGGCGCGAGTTCCGCAGGCGCGTGCGGGCCATCGATCCCGATGCCTACATCGTGGCCGAGATCTGGCGTGAGAAGCCCTGGTGGCTCCAGGGAGACCACTTCGATGCCCTCATGAACTATCCGCTGACCGAGGCCCTGCTGGGCTACCTGGGCGGGCAGCACCTGGACTGGTCGGTGGTGTCCACTCAGCACGAGTTCCAGGAGTTCGTGCGGCCCATGGACGGGCCTGCCTTCGCGACGGCCCTGGAGCACATCGTGACGATGTATGCGCCAGAGGTGGTGGCCGTGATGTTGAACCTGCTGGGCAGTCACGACACGGCGCGCTTCGTAACGCTGTGCGGCGGCGACCGCGACTCGCTGCGGCTAGCGACGCTGGTGCAGATGACGCTGCCCGGCGCGCCGTGCATCTACTACGGCGATGAGGTCGGCCTGGAGGGTCGTCACGATCCCGATTGCCGCCGCGGATTTCCCTGGCAGGAGGACCGCTGGGACGCCGGTTTGCGCGACTTCATCCGGGGCGCCGTGGCGCTGCGGCACGCACATCCGGTCCTCCGTCACGGCGAGTTCCGCATCCTGGGCGCGAATGGTCCCGTGGCGGCGTATCTCCGCTCCGACCCTACCGATGCCTGGCTCGTGGCGCTGAACCCGGGCGAGGAGGCAGCTTCGCTGACCATCGAGGCTAGAGCGCTGGCCGGCCTGGACGGTGCATCGATCGAGGGCGTCCGCTGGGAGGGCTGGCCGGAGGGGACGGCTGGCTCGGTCGAGCGGGTCGATGGCGGGGGACTCCTCCTGCGGTTGCCCGCGCGTGGCGCCGTGGTGGCGAGAGCCATCCGCTAGGCTCCGACCCATGGCCGACTTCTCGATCCCGTCGATCGCTGATGACCTCAGGTCCCGACTGGAGTCCGTCGTCGACCGCGAAGGCAAGATCCCGAGGGCGCTCGAGGCCCTGGGACCGGTGGCCGACCGGCGCGTGGTGCTGCTGGACTCGGATCAGGGGCTTCGCGCCCGACAGCTCGAGGCGCTTGGAGCGCGGGTCAGCGCCTTGGCCGGGATGGAGACATCCAGCCTGCCTCGCGGGCTGGCGGATCTCGTGGTCTCTTTTTGGGCCGGCTTCCACGGCGACGGGCCGGAGAGCGCCGGTCAGGTGGCCGAGGCAGAGCGCGTCCTGCATCCGGGTGGCCGGCTGCTGGTGGTGCACGACTACGGACGAGACGATGTCAGCCGCCTGCTCGATGACGAAGCGAGTGGCTCCGCGGGGGTAGGTTTGCGCGAGCGCGACGGCTGGTTCCTCCAGCGCGACTTCAAGGTCCGCGTGCTGCATTGCTGGTGGACGTTCGATTCCCTGGAGGCGGCGCACGACCTGCTGGTCTCCGCCTTTGGCGAGCGGGGCACCGAGGTAGCCGTCGGGATGCGCCGTCCGCGACTGGAATACAAGGTCGCCGTCTATCACCGCACCTTGGGTGAGCCGGAGGCTGAGAGCGACACGTCTCGAGAGGTGGAGTGACACCAGGGCGGCTGGTCCTGCTGGCGGCGCTGCTGGGGTCGAGTGCCGTGGTGGTCTACGGCCTCTTCCTGGATCGGACCGGCTCCACCATCGCCCTCACGGTGGCCGGCCTCGCGGTGTTGGGCATCACCTTCGCCATCGTGGCGCTACGTCTTGGAGCTGCCTCCGTGCGAACGGCGAACGATGGCCACGGCGCCCGGGCCCTGTTCTCAGCGCTCATGGGCGGGATCAGCGCGCTGTTGGCCTCGGGAACGTTGGGGGCGGCGGTGGTCCTGGGCCTTCTGGCCCGACCCATCTGACGGAAGGACGCGGGGGGCCTCCGACAGGTTCTTCCCATATGTGCGCGGCCGCGTCGTTATCCACGTCCATCGGGCTCCCCTTCCCGTTTCGCAGCTCAAGGAGCAGCCGCCTCGAGCCTGGATGGTGCATCGCGGAGCGTGCGGCGAGGGTCGTGCAGGACGGATGGAGCCGCGAGGGAAGTCGCCACGCGACGCTCGTCCTGCATAACGCCGCTCCAGTGGACGTATGACAGGAGCGCGTCGCTTCGGCCCGCTCCAGGGTACCGCCTGTCAGCGCCGCCTGGTCGATCCGGCCGCTGGTGCAGCTCCACGGGTACACTGCCGCCACCGCCTCGCCCCCATCGTCTAGAGGCCTAGGACGCCACCCTTTCAAGGTGGAGATCAGGGGTTCGAATCCCCTTGGGGGCACCATTCGCGGACTGCGGGTCGCGGTCCCGGCCGCTCACGGCATGCCCTGCTACGATCGTGCCGTGACTGCGACCAGGTTCCGCGGCGGTGAGATCATGGGCATCCGCATCCCGACCGTCTTCGATGAGAACGATGCGATCCGATGCGCCGGCTGCGGTGAGCACATCGATGGGCTGCCCTTCCGCGTCTCGCTCATGGACATCATGTCCCCGGAGGCGCCGCCCAGCTGGGCCATCGGTGCGCCCCTCAATCCCGGGCCGCACCAGTTCCACGCCGACGGCGACCACTTCCGTGTCTGGGCCCGGCGGCGGGGCTACTTCTTCTGCCGGCTGTCGGACGTGCGTGAGCTGATGCGGCCTGTGCCCATCACCGGTGACGAGGCGCGCTGGGGCGTTTGCGACGGCCTGCACCCCGAGGCGCACGAACTCGTCCCGGCCTAGGCGCCGTCCCGCCACCAGCCGCCTCCTCGCCCGCCGATGGACCTCGACTTCCTGCTCCCGGGTCTGACCGCCCTACTGGCCGGGCTGTTCGCCGTCGCGCTCGTCGATCAGTGGCTGCAAAGGCGCCGCGCGTACCAACTGGTTTGGGCTATCGGCATGACCTTCTTCGCGCTGGCTGCCGCTGCCGAGGCGCTGGCCGCAGCGTTCGGCTGGAACGAGCTCCTCTACCGCACCTGGTACATGACCGGTGCAGTCTGGACGGCCGGCTGGCTGGGTCTGGGCACGGCCTTCCTGCTGGGCAGGACACGCTTTGGCTACACCTTCGCCCTGTGTCTCTTCCTGGCCGGCCTGTTCATGTTCCTGGCCGCCCGGCGCCTCCCGGCGGAAGAGGTGGGCGACCTGCCGCTGCTCTACTTCATAACCGCCCTCGTGCTGGCCTTCGCCGTCGCCGTGGAGACATACTTCGGTAACGAACGCTGGCCCTACATGGCGGCCGCGGCGGTGGTCGGTGCCACCATCGTCAGCTCCCTGGTGATGTTGGGCACGACCCTGCCGCCACCGGGCTTCGCGGTCGACCCGGCCACGGGCTTTCCCACGGCGGCCATCATCCCCGGCGCGCTGCGACTGCTCACCCCGTTCCTGAACATCACCGGCGGACTGGCGCTCATCCTGGGCGCCGTCTTCTCCGCTTACGTCTTCATGCCCAAGAAGCGCGTGCTCGACTACTCGCTGGACCCGGGTAAGCCGGGCGACGAGTTCCTCTTCAACCTGTTCATCGCACCGGTGGCCATCGCGGTCAACCTCGTCGCGTCGCTGCCGGCCGCCACTGTCGCGCTTCTGAGGGGACGCATCCACACGCGCGTGCCGGCCACGCTGCTCATCGCGCTCGGCGCCCTTGTCGCCAGCAGCACGGACACGCTCAATCGGTTCGGCTCCACGGAGCTCTTCCAGATCGGCAAGTTCGTGGGGGTGATCCTGCTGTTCCTGGGCTTCCTCATCTCCATCGAGATCTTCCGTGAGATCCGCGTGCCATTCACCGCCATCGTGCTGCGCGGCAGCCGGAA
>JBBSMF010000179.1:0-4279 GCA_038233295.1 Candidatus Limnocylindrales bacterium
GAGACCGTCGGGCGGGCAAATCACGCTCGTGGGCTTGGCCAAGAACGCCGATGGGCTCAGGCCCAGGCGCTCATTCGCCCACCAAGTCCGGCCCGAGCAGCGCATCTCAGGCCGACTTGTTCGCCGATCGTGACGAATCGATACCCTGCGGTCGGCTCACCCGGGACTCGGATGGCCTCCAAAATGGTGTCGCTCGACTCACGGCCCGTGTCTCGCGCCTTTCCCACCGGCCACGTCCTGAGGCGGCACTTCCAGCCATCCTTCTCGGGCCGCCCGTGCCGCCAGCTCCGTTCGCGAGCGTACGTCGAAGTTCTCGTACAGCCTCGTGAGGTGGGCTTCCACGGTGCGCGTGATGACTCCCAGGCTCCCGGCGATCTCATCGTTGCTTAACCCGTCCACAAGGAGCGACAAGATCTCCCGCTCACGGCCCGAGAGCGGCCGGCCGCCCAGGTCCGGGCGCATGGTGAAGTGGATCCGACCGGCAGCCGCGTGGCGGATGGCGTCGATCAGTTCGCTGGTGGGTGCCGTCTTGACCACGAACGCAGCGGCGCCGGCGCGGAACGCGAAGGCAGCGTACTGCGGCACGTCATACGCGGTCCAGACCACGATGGCCGGACGCCGTCTTCCCGTCACCCCCGGCGAAGCCAGCAGATCCAGTCCTCGCTCACCGCCCAAGCGGATATCGAGCACGAGCACGTGCGGCGGATCCTCACCGTTCGCTAGGGCGCGCGCCTCATCCAGGGTCCCGACCACGTCGACCACCTCCAGGTCGGGCTCCCGGGTCAGCAGGCCGGCGGTACCCTCGCGCAGGGCGGGATGGTCGTCCACGATGGCGACTCGAATGATCTCACTCGTCACCCGGTAGCCGGCTTCCAGTCGAGGGCGACTCGGGTGCCACCGCTCGCTCTCGCGGTCAGCACCAGCCGGGCACCCACCGCTTCGGCGCGCTGGTTCATCGAGACCAGACCGAGCCGGCCCTCGCGCTGGGCTCGTGCCGGCGCCTCCCGATCGAGACCGGGACCGACGTCGTCCACGCTGAGTGACACGGAATCAGGCTGCGAGGCATACCGAACGGTGACGGGCGGGCGGCCATGCTTGATGGCGTTGAGCAGTGCCTCCTGGGCGATGCGGTAGACGGCCAGCTCGACCTGTGCCGGGGGCCGTGTGTGCGTCTCGAGCTCCAGGAGGACCTCCGCGCCCGCACGCCGTGACAGACGTTCGACCAGCCACTCCAGCGCCGGCCCGGCTCCCAGGTCCTCCAGGATGGGCAGCTGAAGGTCGTTGCCGATGGAGCGCAGGTCCGTGGCGATGGACCGCGCGATCGCCGCGTTGTCCACGTCCCCCGCCGCGTCCAGCCGCTGCACCAGCAGCGCGACGTCGCCGAGTGGGCCATCGTGAAGCGCGGAGGCCAGCCGGTTCCGCTCCGCCTCGGAAGCGGCCACGACCAGGTCACGCTGCACCATGGCGCTGCCGGCCTCACGAGCGAGCGGCCGGATCGCGACCCGCGCGAGGATGACGGCCATGGCTGCCGCAGCGAGCAGGGGCCCGGCGAGTACTTGCCAGACAGGCGTGATGAGGGCGATTCCCGTGACGACAGGGATGACCCCGGCTGCGCCCAACCCGAGCGCGGTCAGGATGCGGGTCTGGACCCTCATCCCGGCTCGGGGGTCGCGCAGCGCTGAAGACGCCGCCATCGCCGCCGGCAGCGCGACCGCCACCGCCAGCAGGATCGATCGCAGGGTCAGTCCCACCGACGCGCGACCCATCGCCTGGGAGGTCAGATCCTGCGGGTTCGTCAGTACGGCCGTGACCCAGCCGACCACGATCGCGCCGGCCACACAACTCGCCGTGATCGACTTGATTCGTGGAGCGGACCCGACCCCCGTGATCCGTCCGGCCAGCGTGGCGCCAAGCGGCAGCAGCGCCAGGGCCGCGAAGGTCAGGCCGGGACCGGCGATCCATGGGTCCGACCAAGCCAGGATGGGTACGGCTGACAAGGGTGCGCTTGCAGCAAGCGCCAGAGGAGCGATGAGCGGTGACTCCGCCGAAGCGGGCCGCTGGCCGAGGCACCAGGCTGCGGTCCCCAGTCCAGCGGCCGAGAGCCAGATCGCGACCAGCGACCCGATCCCCAGACCGACCGGCGAGACGCTCGGAGGAACGAGCCACCACGCCGCCACGCCGGCGGCCCAGAGTCCGGCCGCGCACCCGAGCAGGAGTCGATCTCGCGCCGACGATGGCATCCAGGCGACGCTAGCACACGCCTTGCGCGCAGCCATGTACGGAAAACCGAATCGGTCGGACTCGGCTCTCCCTACTCGCCGGGGACGTTCGGGACCAGCAGACTGCCCTCCATGAGCGATTCGATGCCCGTCCTTGAGGCGGTCTCCGTTTCCAAGAGATACCGGCGCAGCGGGACCTGGGCACTGCGAGAGGTGGACCTCGCCATCCTTCCGGGGACGATCACAGCGCTCGTCGGCCCGAATGGGGCAGGCAAGTCCACCCTGCTTCGCTCCTTCCTGGGCTTTGAGCAGCCGACCGCCGGCTTGGTGCGAGTGATGGGAGTCGACCCGCAGGCCGATCGCAAGGAGGCCATCCGTCGGGTCGGCTATGTCTCGCAGTCGAGCGGGCTCTATCGGGGGCTTTCGGTCTCCGACCACCTGGACCTGGCGGGGACCCTGCGTCCCGGCTTCGACCGGGGGCTGGCGTCGGGCCGTCTCGACGAGCTGGGCATCCCGCTGGGGCAGCGCGCTGGCGAGCTGTCGGGCGGGCAGCAGGCCCATGTGGCGCTGTCGATCGCGTTGGGCACACGGGCGCCGGTGCTCCTGCTGGACGAGCCGCTCGCGTCCCTCGACCCGCTGGCCCGCCACGACTTCCTGAACGTGCTGGTCAGCGAGGTGCGGGGTCGGGGCGCCACGGCGCTGCTGTCGTCGCACATCGTCAGTGACGTCGAGACCGCCTGCGATGCCATCGCGGTGCTCGGGTCAGGTCGCGTGATGCTGCACCGCCCGATCGCGGCGACCCTGGCGGAGCATCGGGTGGCACCCGCCGGATCCAAGGTCCCGCCGGACGCCGTCGCGTCCTTCGGCCGCCAGGGGGGCGAACGGGTCACCTTGGTGCGCTCGACAGACCCATCGCTCCTGGCGCCCTCCCTGGAGGAGCTCGTGATGGGCTACCTCTCCGCCTCGCGGCCGGGCACCGAAGCGGGACTCGGGCGGGCGGCCTGATGCTGCGCTCGGCCATGCTCACCTTCCGGATGCACCGCTTCGAGGTGCTGATCACGTCCGCACTGGTGGCGCTCACAGCCATCAGCGCCCTCGTGGCCTACACCCACGTGACCGCGACCAACCCGCCCGATGAATGCTGGATGCAGAACTGGGACTTCGAGGGATCGCTGACGCGCACGCGCGGATGCGATGCGCTGGTCGCTTCCTTCTGGCCCGTGGCGGGCGAAGCGGGCTTCGTGGCCAGCCCCATCGGCGTCCTCCTGCCCTTCGTGGTGGGACTCCTCCTGGGGGTGCCCATCGTGGGACGGGAGATCGAGATGCGCACTGCTGCACTCGCCTGGTCGCTCTCCGGCGATCGCCGACGCTGGCTGCTGGCTCGACTACTGCCGATGCTGGCCCTGGCGCTGATCGGCCTTGTGGTCGCGGCAACGCTGATCGCGGAGATGGCTCGCGCAGCCCATCCCTGGAACTACCAGGGACCGGGCCGCATACCCAGCCTGACCGAGCTTGGCTCTGAGGGCATGACCCTGGTCGGTCGGGGCGTGATGGCACTGGGCATCGCGGTCCTTGCCGGAGCGTTCATCGGCCGGACCCTGCCTGCCTTCGCCATCAGTGCTGTGCTGGCTTTCGCATTCCTCTTCGTCGGTGCGCCCGGTCTCCAGAGGGTCATCGGCAGCCAGCTCGCGTTCTGGATAGAAGCCTCGTCCCTTGGCGACGAAGGCCCGTCCCTCGATGTGTACCGGAACGAGTTTCGTCACCGCGATGGGCGGGTCTTCCAACCGCAGGAGTTCTTCGAATCTGGCGAGCAGCTGTGCGGCTGCACAGGCCATGACTTCGAGTACTGGATGGAGGAGAACATCACCAGAGTCACGCTGGCCGTGCCCATCGAGGCCTACGCGACGTTCGAAGTCGCGGAGACGGTAGTGACGTCGGGTATCGGCACCGCCCTGCTCCTCCTGACGTTCCCCGTGGTGTCTCGCCGCCGGCCCGACTGAGGCTTCGCTGAAGCCGGGTTCGCCAGCACCACCGGGCTACGGCAGGATCTCCAACGCGGC
>JBBSMF010000180.1:0-4273 GCA_038233295.1 Candidatus Limnocylindrales bacterium
GCAGCACTGGGAGGCCATCAGCTGCCCGGTGCTGTTGCTCTCGGGCGAGTCCGACGCTTTCGCGCGCGTCGACCTCCTGAGACAAGCCGTTGCCGAGCGGATGCCCGCGGCGCGCTTGGTGACCTATCCCAAGGTGGGTCACGGGCTCTCGGCGGTGCTCGACGATGCGCTCGATGAGGTGGTGGCGTTCCTGGGTACGCTGCCTTCCGGCCAGGCGGCGACCAGCTGACCCAGCGCTCACGGAGTATGCGGAGCCTTCGGCGGGGGCGTGTCGAACACCCGCATCGGCGTAGGCCGACTCGATGGCCTGGCCTCGATCGACGCGCTGGGCGCAGCGGTCGGGGTCGGGCTCGGTGTATGGCTGGGAGCCCGCGTGGGAATGGAGCTGGGCGTCGAGGTTGGGCTGGGCACCGGCTCGGGTGTCGAGCCAAGTGTCGAGGTTGGGCTGGGCACCGGGTCGGGAGGCGCGGGAGGCGCGGGAGGCGCGGAAGGCGACGCCAGGTCCTCCGCTTCGTCGCGCCACTCGTCTGTGGTCATCGCCAGATTCCCGCTGAGAGCGCGGGCAAAGCCCCGATCGACATGGCGGTCCAGCAGCAGCCGAGCGCCGGACGTGCGTTCTGAGTCAGCGTAGATAGGGTCGTGACCGACCCAGCCGCTGGTGTACCAACCGGGCTTCTGACTGCGCGTCCGCATGATCTGCTCCATGGTCCTGTTCGGGCGCATCAGCTGCGCGGCGAGATCGATCCACTGCTTCGTCGCGAAGGCGAAGACGGCTGAGGCGCCCACCTTGGGTCGCAGGAACGCTGCAGCGAAATTGTCCACTCGCTGGATGGCCACGATGGGGCTTGGATAGGCCTGGCTCATCTCGCCATTGCCGGCGGCATAGCAGGCACGGTAAAGGACGACGACGGCGTCGCGGGCCAGTCGCAGGCTCTTGCGGATCGGTCGGCCGCCCCAGTACTTCACTGCGCTGGACGAGCCGCCTGCTGTGACGTCGAGGCCGAAACCATTCTTGGTCAGTTCCTGGAACGGTGCGTATGGGCTGGGCCAGCCGTTGCCGTGGCCGAAGTACACGAGGAGGTTGACGCCCTCCGTCTCGGTCACCACCCTCTCCCATGTGGCATGCGGATGGAAGACCGTGGTGACCTCCATCCCGGCTGCCATCGCCTGGTTCGCGAACAGCTGGCCTTCCGAGAGGTACTCCGCCGTCGACCCGTGGCTGGGGCCGACGATGATGACGGCTCTGGGCTTGGCGCTCCCTGCTTCCGCGATGGACGGCGACGTGTTGGCGGACGTTGCCGTCCCGACCAACGAGATAAGCAGAGCCATGGCCAGGATCCGTACCGGATGACGCGGTGTCAGATCGGCCCGATGTAGAGGGTGACGTCGTGGCATCGACCGCAACCTCTTGCCTCCTCCCTGCCGGAGCACCGCGTATCCACGGTGACTCAGCGCTTGCCGGCGGGCAGATGGCGGGCTGGTGCTTGGACGGCGGTCTACCTATGGCGATCTCGGCGGGCCTCCAGAGCAGTGTGCCGAAGGTCCCTTACCCTGCACTTACCGGCCGCGAGCGCCCTTCGTCGGCTCCGGGCTCGGCAGTCGAGAGAGCCGCTCGGCGGCAGCTTCGAGCGTCTTGATGCGCTTGGGGAACGCGAAGCGGAGCTTGGTGCGACCGAGCTCCGCCCGCGAGTAGAAGCTGGAGCCGGGCACCGCCGCGACGCCGGGCTCCGCGACGATGCGATGAGCGAACGCCACGTCGTCCTCGTCGGTGATGTCCCGGATGTCAGTCATGACGTAGTACGCGCCCTGCGGCACGGACGTGCGGAAGCCTGCCTGCTGCAAGGCCCCGACCAAGAGGTCGCGACGCTCCCGATAAGCGCCCGTCATCGCGGTGTAGTACTTCTCGGGGAGCGAGAGGGCCACGGCGCCCGCCTGCTGGAGTGGTGCTGCGGCGCCTACCGTGAGGAAGTCGTGGACCTTCCTGATAGCGGCGGTGAGCTGGGGCGGTGCGATGACCCAGCCCACTCGCCAGCCCGTCACGGAGTACGTCTTGGAGAGCGAGTCGATGGTCACCGTGCGCTCCGCCATGCCGGGCAGCGTGGCCAGAGGGATGTGGTCGCCCTCGAAGCGGATGTGCTCGTAGATCTCGTCGGTGAAGGCGACGGCGTCGTGCTCCATGCAGAGCTCGGCGATGAGCTCGAGCTCCGTCCGATCGAGCACGCGCCCGGTCGGGTTGTGAGGGCTGTTGACCACGATGCCCCGGGTCCGGGGCCCGAAGGCGGCACGTAGCTCGTCCGGGTCGAAGCGCCAGTCGGGTTCGTGGAGGGTGACGTAGCGGGGAACGGCGCCGGACAGGATGGCATCTGGGCCGTAGTTCTCGTAGAAGGGCTCGAAGACGACGATCTCGTCACCCGGGTCCAGGATGGCCAGCATCGCGGCGATCATGCCTTCGGTCGCGCCGCAGGTCACCGTGAGCTCCGTCTCCGGATCGACCTCCCAGCCCCCGTACCAGCGAGCCGTCTTGGCCGCGATGGCGTCACGGAACGCCTTGGCGCCCCAGGTGATGGCGTACTGGTTGATGTCGCCCCTTATCGCCAGACAGGCGGCCTGCTTGATCTCGTCAGGTGCCTCGAAATCGGGAAAGCCCTGGGCCAGGTTGACCGCGCCGTGCCGCATGGCCAGACGGGTCATGTCGCGGATGACCGACTCGGTGAAGGCCTCCGCCTTGCGGGAGATGTGCGGCATGGTCAGAGCGTACCCGTCCCGACGATGCGCGGTGATCCGGCAGCCACATGTCTCACGTCATGGGTAAGCTCTGACGATGGTCCCTTTCGAGACGATCCGCGCGGCGCCCAAGGTGCTCCTCCACGATCATCTGGATGGTGGCCTGCGCCCGGTCACGGTCATAGAGCTGGCGCGCGACATAGGTTACGAACGGCTGCCCACGACCGATCCCGGTGAGCTGGGTCACTGGTTCACCCAGGGTGCCGATCGCAAGAGCCTGGAGCTGTACCTCGATGGCTTCGAGCACACGGTCGCCGTGATGCAGACGCCTGAGGGCATCGAACGCGTCGCGGCCGAGTGCGCTGAGGACCTGGCCGCCGACGGCGTGGTCTACGCCGAGGTGCGCTTCGCGCCCGAGCTGTCGACCCAGAGCGGCTTGGACCTTGATGCCGTGATGGGGGCCTGGCTGGCCGGCTTCCGCCGCGGCAGTGCCAGTGCCAGTGCCGCGGCCGCTGGCCGGCCCATCGAGATACGAGCCATCGTGACCGCGATGCGCCAGTTCGCGCGATCGGTGGAGATCGCAGAGCTTTCCGTGCGGCACCGCGACGAGGGCGTGGTGGGCTTCGACATCGCCGGACCGGAGGCTGGGTTCCCTCCGAGCCGCCACCTCGATGCCTTCCAGTTCATCCATCGGGCCGACTTCCACGTCACTATCCATGCCGGCGAGGCTTTCGGCTTGCCTTCGATCTGGGAGGCGCTCCAGTGGTGTGGCGCCGAGCGGCTGGGACACGGCGTGCGCATCGTCGACGACATCGTGGCCGGAGCCGACGGGCGCCTCGCCATGGGACGCTTGGCCACGTACGTGCGCGATCGCCGCGTACCGCTGGAGATGTGCCCGACGTCCAACGTCCATACCGGCGCCGTGGCGTCCATCGGTGACCATCCCATCGATCTCCTGCGGCGCTTGCGATTCCGCGTGACGGTCAACACGGACAACCGGCTCATGAGCGACGTCACCTTGTCGTCCGAGTTCGAGACCCTTACGCGCGTCTTCGACTTCGGCCTGGACGAGATGCAGTGGCTGACCCTCAACGCCATGAAAAGCTCCTTCGCGCCGTTCGACCAGCGCTTGCGACTCATCAACGGTGTCATCAAGCCCGGCTACGCCCGCCTCATGGCCGACGCCATCGCCGACGCGCCGACGGTCGTCTAAGCCGCCAACGCCAGCTCGTCGGCTGCCTCACCGAGCATCCAGCCGGATGAACACTCGAGGCAGCCGACTTCGCTGGACTCGAGCTGGCTCGGCTCCAGCCGAAGCTCGGCCTCGCACCAGGGACACGAGATGATGGTCATGTGGCCTCCCGACACCCGACTCCGTCCGCGGGCGCATCCTGTGGGACCACCTTGCGACGCTCCCGTGCCACCTCACGTGTCACGACCTCCGCGTGCCAGGCTCGGGCTGGCGTAGGCTATGGCTGATGACTCGCTCCCCACAGGGACGCCGTCGCCGAGAGACCGCTCCGCCCGACGTCGCCGGCGATCCCACGAC
>JBBSMF010000181.1:0-4251 GCA_038233295.1 Candidatus Limnocylindrales bacterium
CACCACCAGGTCGGACAGCTTCTCCTTGAGCGGTGAGCGGATGGGCACGTCGTTCAGGAACGCGCCGCCGCCGGCCACGGCGCAATAGAGGTCATCGCGCGCTGGGTCCAGCACCACGCCGAGGGTCGGCCGCCCAGCCACGACGAGCGCGATGCTGACGCAGAAGATGGGGATGCCGTTGGCGTAGTTCACGGTCCCATCGAGGGGGTCGATGATCCAGATACGGTCCGGGACGGGATCGGCGGGATCGATATCGGTCGTATCTGGCCCGGGCGGGACGCCTGTCGGGTCCTGCCCGGAGTGGCCGGACTCCTCGGCCAGGAACCGGTCGGCCGGAAAGGCCGCCCGAATGGTCTGGATGATGAGCTGCTCGGAGAGCGTGTCGACCTCCGTCACGACGTCGTGGACGCTCTTGTGCACGATCCGCTCCAGTCGCTCATACCGCTCGATCTGTAGCGCTCCCGCTAGCCGCGCGGCTTCAAAGGCGACGCTCGACTCCGACTTCAGGCCAGCCTTGCCCGCAGCCGCCAGCAGTGGTGTCGTTCGAGCTTCGTCGGTCGCGGGAAGTGCCACATCCCTGATGCTACGCGAGGTCCGGCTCTGCTCGGGCGTCATACCCCGCTCAGGCGTCGGGCAGCGTCCCGTAGCTGTTCCTGTAGACCTTGCCCTTCTTCGGGTGCGTCAGCTTCAGACCAGCCCAAGTGTCGTCGATCCGCAAACAGGTGCTCTCCACGAGTCCGTGGTCGTAGGCGATCTCGATGACCTTGCGCAGACCGAGGTCGGAGCCCAGCTTCCTGCCCTTGGGCCACGACAGCCACAACATGCCCGAGGCCCCGAGATGGGGCTTGAGCTTCGGGACGGTCTCGTCCATCTCGGCCTGCGTGATGCTGAAGAGATGGATGTAGTCGAAGTTGCCGTCGAGGTCCTCGCTGACCGCCAGCTCCGGCAGCTCGATGGCCTTCAGGACCAAGGCAGGGGCGTTCATGAAGATCGCGCGCGCACCTTCCTTGACGCCCATCTTCTGTGCTACGGACCGTGCCATGGCGGCTCCCCGAGGTGCCTGGACGACGCATCTTCACTGATGCCACGCTTCCTCGCTCGGGCCCTCTTCAGCTTCTGCCGATCGAGTATCTGGATGTCACCTCTGCTGGCGAGGTGGATGGCGGGAGGTCCGGACGCTTGCATGGCCGCTCTAACGCAGGGCACCGCCAAGCCCAGACCCGCGCTGAGTGGCCTGGCGTCGCTACCGGACGACGTGGCACGCCTCGCGTGCCAAGCAGTGGACGAGACGCAGCCGGTCGGGCCGGTGGGATCGCTCCGACGTGGATCGGCACGCGGAAGACACCAACGAGAGGGGAAGGACCAGTGAACACGTCCCGCGATGCGGGCGACCCTCCTTCCCTCGCTGCTGGGCACGCCGGAGGCACCAGCCGACGGCCCGTTCGAAGCGGCACTGGAGGGCTTGTGCACGGGCCTCCGCGCGGAGAAGATGGCGACGCCAGCGAGTCGACGCCCGATAGCTCGAGCCCGTGATGGAGGACGCGTGAATCCCAGGAACTGGATCCTTGCCGCGGTGGCGCTCGGGTCGGGCATCGTCTTCCTCGACGGCACGATCGTCAACGTGGCCCTGCCGCGCATCGTGGAGGAGCTGCCCGGTACCTTCGTGAGCACCTTCGAGGGTCAGGCGTATATCGCCAGCGGCTACCTGGCCGTACTCAGCGCGCTCCTCATCCTGGCCGGCGGTCTGGCCGACGTCTACGGCCGGCGACGCATCTTCGCCATCGGCCTGGTCGGCTTTGGGGCCACCTCCACGCTCTGTGGGCTCTCACCCAACCTGGAGCTGCTCATCATCTTCCGCCTCGCGCAGGGGGCCACCGGCGCGCTGCTGGTTCCCGGCGCGCTGGCCATCATCACGGCCTCCTTCGAGGGGCCGGAGCGGGGCCGCGCCTTCGGTGTCTGGGCGGCGGCGACATCCGGCATGACCCTCATCGGGCCGGTCGTGGGCGGCGCACTGGTGGACTCCATCGGCTGGCGCGTGGCTTTCTTCATCAACGTGCCCCTGGTGTTGATCGCGCTCTACGCCACGCTCCGCCACGTTCCCGAGTCACGCGACGAGACGCGCACCGGCGGCCTTGATTGGCTCGGCTCCGCCGTAGTCGCCCTGGCCGTGGGCGGCCTGGCCTTCGGCGCCATCCGGGGACAGGAGCGGGCCTGGCAGGACACGATCGCCTTCGTCGCCCTGGCAGTCGGGGCAGTGTCCGCCATCGCCTTCCCCTTCCTGATGGTCAAACGACGCGACTCGCTCATCCCGCTGGACCTCTTCCGCTCCCGCGAGTTCACCGTCATCAACCTCTCGACCTTCCTGATCTACGGCGCCCTCTACGTCACCTTTACCTTCCAGGTCGTCTTCCTTCAGGGCACGCTGGGCTACACCGCCCTGGCGGCCGGGCTCCTGGGACTCCCCACCGGGCTCCTGCTGACACTGCTCTCGACTCGGGTCGGCTCGGTGGCGGGTCGTATCGGGCCGCGACCGTTCCTGGTGGCCGGTCCGGTCCTGATGGCCATGGGGCTGGCCTGGCAGGTGCGCATCCCCGCCACCAGCACGGCCTGGTCAGCAAGCCCTGGCGATCTGAACTCTCTTCTGCCGCCGACCGACTTCCTGATCGATATCCTGCCCACCCTTCTCCTCTTCGGCGTGGGCATCAGCCTGGTGGTCGCGCCACTCACCACGGCGCTGATGGACTCCATCCCATCACGCAACGCAGGTATCGGGTCGGCCTTCAACAACGCCGTCTCGCGGGTGGGACAGCCACTGGTGACGGCCGTGCTCTTCATCGCCATCACGACCACGTTCTACGGTGCTGTGAGCGCCGCCATCCCCAGGCTGGACTTCGACTCGGCAGACGTGCGGCGCGGGGTCGCCCCCCTCAACGCACCCACGGCGGAGCTCTCCGATGAAGAGGCGACCGCTGTGCGCAACGCCTCCACCGACTCGTATCGAACCGCGATGCTGGTCAACGTGGTCCTGCTCCTGGCGGGAGCCGCCGTCAATGCCATCGGCATCCGACGGCGCACGCCTGGGGGCGCCGAGTCGATCGATGGACCGGCCACGGCGGAACCGCCGCCCGTGTAGCGATCGCTCGCCTCGCGCCACTGTCGCTATTGGTACGGTGCCCGCTACGGTGCCACATCCGGCCGCGCGAGAAGGCCCCTCCGCTGGCAAGGGCCGCGCGTCACTACCACTACGGGTGCCAGTGCGTCCTTCTGGCGGTCCCAGCGGCTGACCGCGGAGCGGATCCGCGTCGAAGGCCGACTCGAATCGGTCGGTACCGATAGTGCTGGTACCAGACGAACAGGCTGAACGCCTGCCTCGGCGCCACCTCGGCCGTGCAAACAGCCTCGACACCGAAGGGAACGCGGCCCATGGCTGCGAACGGTCGCGTCCCCCCGGCAGGCCGTATCGTCAGGTGCAGGCCACCGTCACGCGGCGGAAATCGAAGGCGGGGTCGCCGGCCAGTGGCGTAGGAAGCGTGCGTGTCACCTGTGTCGACGCTCCAGCGGCCAGACGCTCCGTGCGGAACGTCAGATCCTCCTGGCGCGGTACTCCATCGCGTGTCACGCGGCAGGTGGCCGCGGCCGCTGCGGTACCTGCGTTCACGACCCGGACCACCACCTCTGCGCCACCGTCCGCCCGCGCTGCCCGCCCCTGGATGTCCGCCTCGAACGGGCCGGCGGCACCCACCGCGAAGCGCGCCAGCAGACCGAAGACCAGGAACCCGGCGATGACACCGACCAGGATGGTGCCGTGGACCTGTGTCGCACTGGGCGCCTTGATCCGGCCGGGATTGTCGAACTCGCAGAGTGAAACGCCAGCCTGCGTCGGCCGCCCGCAGCGGACGCAGCGATCCTCGGGTTCAGGGTGGGCCGGAGCGGCCGTGAGCAGGGTCGCCGTAGTAGGGCGGGGCAGGTCGGACATCGTGGCCTGAATCCTACCGCGGGGGGCCGCAGCCCGAAAGCCACTCAGTCCGAGAGGCCAGCCCGTTCGGCCGCAGCAAGGAGCGCCGGCACCTCCCCAGGCCGCACCCAGTGGAGCACCAGCTCGTTCGCGCCGCGTTCCTGCCACCGCTCCAGCTCACCCGCCAGGTCGCGGAAGAGTGGCTGATCGAGGGCCCCCGCCCCGCGCTTCAGGTCCAGCGCCACGACCATGGCCACGTCCGCCCGCGACCGCCCAGCCGCCTCAACCCCCTCCCG
>JBBSMF010000182.1:0-4246 GCA_038233295.1 Candidatus Limnocylindrales bacterium
CGTTCGCCCCGGGCCTTCCCGTTACGTTGCTGTGGTATCGCCTACGCGCGACGCTTCGCGAAGCAGTCGTTGCAGTAGACGGGCTTGCCGCTCGTGGGGCGGAACGGCACCATGGCCGTGTTACCGCACTCCGAGCAGTTCGCCTCGAACATCTCGCGGGGCCCGCGATCGCGGAAACCGCCACCGCCGCCCGCACCGCCGCCGCCACCGCCGTAGCCACCACCCGCGGAGTAGCCACCCGAGGCGGAGTACCCGCCGCCGATGCCGCCACCGGAGCCGTAGCTGCTGTCGCCGTAGCCGCCACCCGAGCGACCACCACCGCCACCAAAGCCACCGCCCGAGTCACCGCGCGCAGCCTTGCGGCTGGCACGGCACGAGCTACAGCGCCGCGGGTCGCTGAAACCGCGATCCGAATAGAACTGCTGCTCACTGGCCGTGAAGGTGAACTCCTGGCTGCAGTCCGCGCAACTCAGGGTCCGATCCGTATGCAAAGAAACACTCCTTCTCGTGCCGGCGCCCGCGACCTATCTCGCGGGAACCGTGAGAGGAGTGAGTCGTGTGCCGGACCGATCTATGGCCCGGACGCTTCCGGGCACGTTTACGAGTCCCATGGTAGCGGATGCGCCGGATCGCGCAAGGGGTGATTTTCGAGCCGATGGACCCGCAACACGTTGGTCAGGGCATGACCGACCGGTGAACCAGCCACCACCACGATCGAGGCGCCTGCCGGGGTGTCCAGCATCTCCCGCACCACGCGATCGACCAGCGCGACCACAGCGTCCGTATCGTGGGGCTCCTCGGCGGGAACCGCCACGACCCCGCGGTAGAGGGCCAGCTGCCCCACCACGACCGGATCCGCTGACAGGGCCAGGATGGGCTTGTGGGGCCGGGCCGCCGCGAGCAGCGCTGCCGTGCGTCCACTGGTGGTGTAGCAGGCCAGCGCACTGATGCCCGGATCACGGTCGGCGAGCTCCGCTGCGGCGCTTGCGATGGCCCAGGCGGCGCGATGCTCGGCCTCCGCCTCGGCCGGCTCGTCGGAGGAGGACAGGGGTCGCCCATCACCGAGCACTGGACGTGGGAACGTACGGCTGCGCTCGATGCGGGTCGCGTAGGCAGTGCCGTTCACCTCCGCGAAGCTGCAGATGCGCACGGCCGCGGCAGCTGCTTCGACGGGGTGTCGTCCGATGGCCGTCTCAGCGGAGAGCATCACCGCGTCGACGCCTTCCAGAACGGCCGTGGCCACGTCACTGGCCTCTGCGCGTGTCGGTCGCGTGTGAGCCGTCATCGACTCCAGCATCTGCGTGGCCACGATGACCGGCCGTCCGGCCGCCACGGCCATCGCCACGATGCGCTTCTGGACCAAGGGGATCTCCTCGTAGGGGATCTCTACGCCCAGGTCGCCGCGCGCCACCATGACCGCGTCCGCGCGGGTCAGGATGGCCTCCAGGTCCTCCACCGCGGCTCGCGTCTCCAGCTTGGCCACCACGGAGACACGGTGGCGGCCGAGCAGGCTCCGCAGGAGCATCAAGTCATCGGCGCGCCGCACGAACGACTGGGCCACCAGGTCGACCCCGATGGAAAGGGCGACCTCCAGGGCACGGCGGTCCCCGTCGGTGATGGCCGGCAGGGTCAGCCGCTCAGACGGGATGTTGACCCCGGCCCCCGAGCGAACGGTGCCCCCGCGCACCACCTCGGTCTCGAGCATCTCGCCGCTGGCGACGATCCGTAGCTCGACCGCTCCATCCGCCAGCAGGACCCGGTCGCCGGCCTCCAGGTCCGCGGCCAAGGTCGAGTGACTGGTCGAGACCGCGCTCTCGTCGCCGGGAGCGTCGTCGCCTCGGATGAGCAGGCGAGACCCGTTGCGCAGCGTGACGCTTCCGTGAACGAGCTCGCCCAGACGCACCTTGGGCCCGGGCAGATCAGCCAGGAGTGCCACCGAGCGCCCCAGGGCAGCCGCCGACCGGCGGACCGTGGCCGCGGCGCGGCGATGCTCAGCTTCCGTACCGTGCGAGAAGTTGAGGCGCGCCACGTTCATGCCCGCCTCGATCAGGGCCGGGATCCGGTCGATGGAGGCCGGCCCCAGCGTGCAGACGAGCTTGGTATGCGGCATGGTCACCGATACTATGACCCCGGCCCAGCCGATCCCCGACAGGCCGCTCCCGGCGGCAAGGATGGACATGACCACCGACGCGAAGGGCAGCGCAAAGCACGTCATCGCCGGAGCGCGCGAGCGGCTCATCGAGCTCAGCCACGCGATCCACGCCAGTCCTGAGGTGGCCTTCGAGGAGGTCCGGGCCAGCGGCTGGGTGGCCACACTGCTCGACTCGGCCGGCTTCAGCGTGAGGCGGGATCTGGGCGGTCTCCCGACGGCCGTCTCCGCGATCTACGGCTCCGGACCGCTGCACGTGGCCGTGATCGCGGAGTACGACGCGCTGCCCGGCGTGGGTCACGCTTGCGGGCACAACATCATCTGTGCCGCAGCGGTCGGTGCCGCGCTCGGGCTGGCGGCCGTGGCCGGCGAGGTCGGTCTCCGCGTGAGCCTCATCGGGACGCCCGCCGAGGAGGGCGGTGGCGGCAAGATCCGTCTTCTGGAGGCGGGCGCCTTCGCCGGCGTCCATGCCGCGATGATGGTCCACCCCGCCCCGCGCGACACCCTCGATCCCCTGATCCTGGCGGCGCAGACGCTGGAGATCGAGTACACCGGTCGTGAGGCACACGCGGCCGGTGCCCCGGAGCTGGGCATCAACGCGGCTGATGCGTTCGTGGTCGCACAGGTCGGCATCGGGCTCCTGCGCCAGCATCTGCCGCCGATGACACGCGTGCATGGCATCGTGGACCAGGGCGGGGACGCGCCCAATATCGTGCCGGCTCATACCAGCGGACGTTTCATGGTCAGAGCCGGGACCGCCCTTCAGCTGGATGCGCTGCGTGACCGCGTGATCGCCTGCTTCCAGGCGGGCGCCATGGCCACCGGTGCGCGGCTGGAGGTCCGGCCCCGCGTGCGCTATGCCCACCTGGACCAGGACAAGGACATCATCGAGCTGTACCGCATCAACGCCGAGGCGCTGGGGCGCCAGTTCCACCCCTTCGCCGAGTCCGGACTGGGTCCCGTCTCCACGGACATGGGCGATGTGTCCCTGGCGCTGCCGTCGATCCATCCCATGATCGGCATCGACTCGCTGCCCGCGGTCAACCATCAGCCCGAGTTCACCGCTGCGGCGGCCTCAGCGGCCGGCGACCAGGCCGTGCTCGACGGCGCCGTGGCCATGGCCTGGACGGCCATCGACCTGGCTTCGAGCGACGCGCTACGGGAGCGCCTCATCCGGGAAGAGCAGCAGCGCGCCTAGACGGACCCGCTCAACCGGCGCGCAGCACGAGGATGTGCTGGTGGACGATGTTGGGCACGAAGCTGCGCGGGTAGCCGTAGGGGCGCAGCCGGGTGCCGGCCTGATACCAGATCAGGTCTCCCTTGGTGACGAATCCGACGCGCTCCGCACGGGCGCAGAGATCCGCCCCTGTGAACCGGTACCGGCCGTCCTGATAGGCGTCGCGCACGATGATCGTGGCATAGCGCCGGTCCCGCAGCACCCGTCGCAGCTCGCCGAGCACTGCCTCCATCCGGTCCAGATACTCGCCGTAGCTGGCGCTGTTGGCGATATCGGCGGTCTCGCTGCTGACCATCGCGTAGTCGGTGCGGCGGTTGGCGAAGGACTTCGCCAGGCGGCCGCCGGCCATGGTCATGGGCAGCTGCGGGTTGTAGGGCGGGTCGGTGGCCACGAAATCGACCGAGGCGGTCGCGAGGTCCGGCAGTCGAGCCAGCGAGTCCCCCACCTCCATCCGGCAGCCGGAGGCGTCGAAGGGGCGCGGACCGCCCGGATCGGCATTGCCCAGATCGGCCAGGAGCGGCCCGGCTCCGTCGCGCTGGACCATCGCATCGCGCACCACTGCCTGATACACAGCGGCCCAGCGCGGCTCCAGCTCGAAACCGAGCGCCCGTCTGGGGACCCGGCAGATGGCGGCACCCAGCAGCGTTCCACCCACGCCGGCAAAGGGATCGAGCACCAGCTCATCCCGCTTGGTGAAGAACTCGATGAGACGCGCCATCAGCCGCGGCGGCTTGTTGGCACCGTGTGCCTTGCGCTCTGCGTGCCCCAGCTCGGAGGGATACGCGGAGGTCCAGAGTGACTTCGTGAAGTAGAGCCAGGACTCCCCGGACATCTCGTTGAGGTCGTTGGCCGGGTGCACC
>JBBSMF010000183.1:0-4242 GCA_038233295.1 Candidatus Limnocylindrales bacterium
ACGGGCAGGAGTTCGCGGGCGACCCCCGATTCGTGCTCAAGCGACAGCTGGCGCGAGCCAAGGCCCTGGGCTACGTCTGGAATACCGGGCCGGAGCTCGAGTTCTTCCTCTTTCGCCGCGACGAGAAGGGTGAGATCGCCCCTCTGCCGCACGATCAGGCGGGCTACTTCGACTTCTCGAGCGATCTGGCGGGCGAGGTCCGGCAGGACATGGTCAACGCGCTGGAGGCTTTCGGGATCAGGGTGGAGGCGGCACATCACGAGGTGGCCCCTGGCCAGCACGAGATCGACTTCCAGTACGCCGACGGCCTGCGCACCGCGGACAATGCGCTGACCTTCAAGTTCACGCTCAAGGCGATCGCCCAGCTCCACGGGCTCTACGCCACCTTCATGCCCAAGCCCATCTTCGGCATCAACGGCTCGGGCATGCACACGCACCAGAGCTTCTTCTCCATCGAGGAGCAGCGCAATGCGTTCGCGGACCCCGAGAACAAGTACGGGCTTTCCGACCTGGCGCGCTCGTACATGGCCGGCATCCTGGCCCACGCCCGTGGCATGAGCGCGGTCCTGGCGCCGCTGGTCAACTCGTACAAGCGGCTGGTGCCAGGCTACGAGGCACCGACCTATCTGACCTGGGGCCGGACCAACCGCTCAGCGCTCATCCGGGTGCCCAAGGTGTCTCCGGGACGGTCGATCGAGGCCACCCGCGTGGAGGTGCGCTGCCCAGATCCGGCCTCCAATACCTATCTGGCCTTTGCCGTGATGCTGGCGGCGGGGCTGGACGGGGTGGAGAAGGGGATGGAGCTTGACGAGCCGGTCGAGGAGAGCCTCTACGCCATGGATGCCGCGCGCATCAAGGAGAAGGGCATCCGCGAGCTGCCCGGCACCCTGGGCGAGGCGATCGACGAGCTGGAGCGCGACGAGGTCGTGTGCGCCGCACTGGGCGACCACGTGGTCTCGCGCTTCATCGACGCCAAGCGCGAGGAGTGGGACGAGTACCGGATGCAGGTCACGTCCTGGGAGATCGACCGCTACCTGGATATGTTCTAGACGTCGGTCGGCGCGGTGGCTGCCGTCCCGTAGGCGCGGCGTGCCGCGTCCGGCCGTGTGGCAGCCGGTCATGGACACGTGGCGCTCCGCGACCGGTAGGAAGCGAGCGCCTGGGTGCTCCACCCGACGGGTATGTATCCTGCCTCACGGTCGAGACCGGGGCAGACGGGTAAGGTGGGTCCATGCGCAGGCCCCGCCTTCGACTCATCGGTATCGGTATCGGCATCCTCCTTGGCGGCGTGATCGCTGTGTTCCTGGTGTCTGCGTCGGTGCGCCCGGTCCTCGCGCCCCCGGCCGGTGGCGCAGCGGGCTCTGCGCCAGCGCAGGCAACATCGCCCGTCCCGCAGGCAGGATCCCCTTTGGCGCCCTCGCTCAGGCCCGCGACCGAGCCGCCTTCCCAAAGTGCGTCGACCGATCTCCGGGTATCAACCGCCGGGTGGCGTACCGACTTCACCCGCTCGAACGTCGACCTCGGCGAGATCATCGGTGGAGGTCCGGGCAAGGATGGGATCCCGGCCATCGACGAGCCGCGCCTCGAGTCCATCGAGGCAGCCTCCACCTGGATGTCCGATCAAGCGCCGGTGATCGCGCTGGAGGTCGACGGTGAGGCGCGGGCGTATCCGCTGGCCATCCTGATCTGGCACGAGATCGTCAACGACACCATCGCGGGTGTACCGGTCGTGGTCACGTTCTGTCCGTTGTGCAACACGGCGCTGGTCTTCGAGCGGACGGTCGACGGCGTCACCCATGACTTCGGGACCACAGGCAACCTGCGCTTCAGCGATCTCGTGATGTACGACCGGCAGACCGAGACATGGTGGCAGCAGGCCACCGGCCGAGCGATCGTGGGAGACCTCACGGATACGCAGCTCACATTCCTGCCGTCGCAGATCGTCTCTCTGGCCGACTTCGCGGCCGCCTACCCTCTGGGAACGGTCCTGAGCCGTGATACGGGAAATCCTCGCGACTACGGGCGGAACCCGTATCCCGGCTACGACCGTGCCGACCAGGAACCGTTCCTCTTCGAGGGCGTGGTCGACGGCCGCGTAGCACCCAAGGAACGGGTGGTCACCGTGGAGTTGGGTGACGAGGCAGTGGCCTACCCCTACGCGGAGCTCCGCGATGTGGGGCTGGTCAACGACCGGGTGGCGGGTGAGTCGATCGTGGTGATATGGCAGCCCGGCACAGCATCAGCCCTGGACGCGCCGCTCATCGACGAGAGCCAGGACGCTGGGGCGACCGGGGTGTTCCGGCCCGAGGCGGACGGCCGGATGCTCACCTTCAGCCGAGAGGCGCCCGACGCGCCGATCATCGATACGGAGACGGGCTCCACCTGGGACGTCACCGGAAGGGCGATCGACGGTCCGTTGGAGGGTGTTCGCCTTGAGCCGATCCCACACGGCGACCACTTCTGGTTCGCTTGGGCAGCCTTCGAGCCCTCGACGCGCATCTGGACGGCGTCCGTCGCTGGCTCGCCGTCCGTCACGGGCTCGGCGGCTCCGCTGCCCCGACCGTCGGCCCCCGCATCATCGCAGGGCCTCGTCGGGCGGCTTCCGGTGCGGATCGCCGGGCTACCGTTCGATGCGATCGAGATCGATGTGACGCGCCTACTCGGAAACGAGCTTCCGATCATGGATCTCGAGGCTCTTCGATCCGTCGTCGCGCAGTCGGGCGTCAGCCCGGAGCGGTTCGAGATGGCCACTGGTGCGGCCACGGACACGGCTGGGGGGGAGGTCACCATCACCGCCTTCCGGGCCAGGGGCGGGAATCCGTCGCGGCTGCGCCTCGCCGTGGAGGATGCTGCCGGCACGCTTCGGGGCCTCCCCGCAGGCGATCACGCGTCGGGTGAAGTCATGTCGGTCGGTGATGTCGTCTATCTGATCACGTCCGCGGACGTCGAGCTCCTGGCGGCAGCCGCCGCTGCGCTCGCCGAATGAGGCTGCATGAACTCCTGATCTGAGACCGGATCGAGCGAGAGCCTGCGTTGCTCGCTTGCGCCAGGTTCGATCATCCTCCCGCCGCCTGCCCATGAGTTCATGCCCGACTAGACTGAGCCGATGATCGTGGCAGGCTCGGAGGCGCTCAGCGAGAAGCTTGGCCTGCTACGTGAGCTCGATCTCTTCAGAGGCTTGAGCGACGCTGAGATCGGAGCCATCGGGCACTCGACCACGATGACCTACTGCCGCCCCGGCCAACGCCTCCTGTCGCCCAGCGATCCACCCGATCGCATCCACATCATCAAAAAGGGCCGCGTGCGCGTTTACCGGGTCACGCGCGACGGCAAGCAGCTGACGCTGGACATCTACGAGCGGGGAACGATCCTGGGAGATATGCGCATGCTGGGTCAGGACCGGCTGCCCGAGGCCTATGCCGAGGCTATCGATGACGGCGTGATCTGTACGTTATCGCCTGAGGAGCTGCGCCGGCTCGTAGAGCGCTACCCGACCATCGGGGTGAACGTCATCCGGTATCTCGCGGGCCGACTCCACGAGGCGGAGCGCGAACTAGAGGCGATGGCCTATCAACGAGTGGACCAGCGACTGGCGCGAAAGCTCATCGACCTTGGCCAGCGCTTCGGGATCGTGACCATCCGTGGCACGCTCATCCAGGCCAGGCTGACCCAGCAGGAGCTGGCCGAGATGATCGGTACGACGCGAGAGACGCTCGCCCACACGCTGGGTGACTTCCGTCGTGATGGTCTCCTCACGACGGAGCACCACCGGGTGGTCATCCGTGACGCCGAGCGGCTGTTGGGGGTTGCTCGCGGCGATCCGGATCAGCCCCGCGAGAGCTGAGGGTCGCTTCCTCGGGCTCGCACGGTCCGATCCAGATAGAGGCCCAGCAGCGACCCGAAGACGAATGTGTGCGCGATGAACTGGATGACCGGATCGGTGCCGTCGGGGAACCATCGCCAGCCGCCTATCGGCGCGATCACGTAGAAGTTCACGAGCCACAAGGCCAGGCCCGCGAGGCTGGTCCACGCGACGAGCGCGACCGTGCTGGACCGGATCGGGGCGACCAACCCCGCCACCAGCCCGACGCTCGCACCGAAGATCGCGGACAGCATCATGTGAACGGCGATGCCGATCCCTCCTGCCTCGAGGAGTGACGTGCTGGGCTCCAGCGCCTGGCTGCCAAGGGCGATCCCGCCGATCATCCGGAGGGGCATGAAGAACGCCTGGCTGCCACTTTG
>JBBSMF010000184.1:0-4222 GCA_038233295.1 Candidatus Limnocylindrales bacterium
AGAAGTACACCATCGTGGGGTCCGCCGAGGCATCGCCCGCTGAGGGCAAGATCTCCAACGAGTCGCCCGTCGGCCTTGCCCTCCTGGGTCACAAGAAGGGTCAGAAGGTGACCGTCTCGGTGCCCTCGGGAGACTCCGTCTACAAGATCGTCAGCATCAGCTGAGCGGCCGAGGGCCCACTCGCCCCGGGAGGCGCCATGTACTGGGCCGACGAGGTCGCGGCTGCGGTCGAGGGTCCGCAGATCATCAACGATTCCAAGACGCCTTCCGGCACCGTCCACGTGGGGAGCCTGCGCGGTGTCGTGCTCCATGACGCCATGCGCCGGGCAGTGGCCGAGCGCGGGATGGAGGTGCACTTCCGCTACGGCGTGGAGGACCTCGATCCGATGGACACCCAGGCCCTCCTGACGCCGGACGCGGTGGAGAGGGCCATGGGCATGCCGCTGGTCAACGTGCCCGCCCCGGCGGGGTCTGCCCATGTCAACTACGCGCGCCACTTCGCCGGGCTGTTCCTGGAGACCTTCGAGGGCCTGGGTATCCAGCCGGAGCTCTACTGGATGAGCGAGCAGTACCGCTCTGGCGCCATGGATCCGTTCATCGCCTTGGCACTCGACCGCGCCGCCACGATCCTGGACATCTACGCCACGGTCAGCACCGTGCAGCATCCACCGGACTGGCTGCCGGTCCACGTCATCTGCGAGGTCTGCGGCCGCATCGGCACCACCCACGCCACGGAGTGGGACGGGCGAGAGGTCACCTATGAGTGCCGGCCCGACTTGGTCACGTGGGCCACCGGCTGCGGCAACCGCGGACGCGTCTCACCCTTCGGCGGCCAGGGCAAGCTGGTCTGGAACGTGGAGTGGGCCGCCCGCTGGAGCCTTCTGGGCGTGACCATCGAGGGCTGCGGCAAGGACCTCGCCACGCGCGGCGGCTCGCGCGACCGGTCGGATTCCATCAGCGTGCGCGTCTTCGACCGTGACCCGCCCATCAACGTGCCCTACGAGTTCCTCAACATCGGCGGCAAGAAGATGAGCACCAGCAAGGGACAGGGGGCCGCCGCGCATCGCATGACTGAGCTGCTACCCCCGGAGCTGCTGCGCTTCCTCTTCCTGCGGCACCAGCCGCGCCGTGCCCTGGAGTTCGATCCCGGCGGCGACACCGTGCCGGGACTGTTCGACGAGTTCGACCGGCTGGCCGCCGCGACAGCCGGCCTTGCCGTGCGCGGTGAGTTGCCGCCGCACCCTGGTCGCATCTTTCGCGCCAGCCTCGTCGATCCGGATGCGGACCCCGCCACTGAGGGCGCCCGATTCCGGCCGGCGTTCCGTCACCTGGCGCTGCTTGCCCAGGTGCCGGGTGTGGACCTGCCCGCCCGGATGGCGGCGGAGAAGGGCGCGCCGCTGGACGAAGTGGAGGTGGACATCCTGGAGCAGCGCGTGGCCGTCGCCCGCACGTGGCTGGACGGGTTCGCGCCCGACCGATATCGAGTGGAGGTGCAGGACACGCTGCCCCCCGAGGCGGCAGCACTGGACGATTCGCAGCGCGTTTATCTGGCAGCGCTGGCCGCGGCCGCCGAAGGAGAGCATCCCTCGTCCGGCGATGCGTGGCAGGACCTCATCTTCCGGGTGGCCAAGGAGAGTGACCTCGCCTCCGGCCACGCCTTCGCCGCGCTCTATCTCGCGTTCCTGGGCCGGATGAACGGACCCCGAGCAGGCTGGTTGCTGGCAAGCTTGGAGGATGGCTTCACGCTGCGGCGGCTGCGCGAAGCCGCGGCCGCCTCGGAGGGAGAGGAAGCATGAGCGTCGGGCTTCAACGACTGCGCGAGGATCCTGATCGGATCCGGCAGGGAGCCATCGACAAGGGTGAGGATCCGACGCTGGTGGATGAGGCCCTTCGCGTGGACGCGGCGCGCCGCCGGCTGCTGGGAGAGGGCGACGCATTGCGCGCCGAGCGCAAGCTGCTCAGCGAGAGCATCGGGGCCTCGATGAAGGGAGGCGCCGATCCGCAGGGGGCTGAAGTGGCCCGGTCGCGCGCGCGGTCCACGGAGCTGGGCGCCCGGATCGAGACGATCGAGGCCGAGTCGACCGAGACCCAGGCGAAGCTCGACGATCTCCTGCTGCGCATCCCCAACCCCGCCGACCCGGACGTGCCGGTGGGCGGCGAGGAGGCCAGTGTCATCGTCCGCAGCTGGGGCGAACCGGCCGCGGGCCAGGGCCGAAGGCCCCACTGGGAGGTGGCGGAGAGCCTCGGCCTCTTCGACCTGGCGGCCGGGGCCAAGGTGGCCGGGTCCGGCTTCCCCGTCTACCGGGGCCAGGGGGCCGCGCTCCAGCGCGCGCTCATCGACTTCATGCTGGAGCTGCACACCAGGCAACACGGCTTCACGGAGATCTGGCCGCCCGCCGTGATCAACGCCGAGTCGGCCCGCGGCACAGGGCAGATACCGGACAAGGAAGATCAGATGTACGTGGTCACGCGCGACGACCTGTACCTGGTGCCCACCGCGGAGGTGCCGGTCACCAATATCCATCGCAACGAGATCATCGAGGCTGACCGACTGCCCATCCGCTACGTGGCCTACTCACCCTGCTTCCGGCGTGAGGCGGGGGCCGCCGGCGCCAAGACGCGCGGGATCCTGCGGGTTCACCAGTTCGACAAGGTCGAGATGGTCTGCTTCGAGCGGCCCGAGGCCTCCAACGACACGCTGGAATGGCTCACGGCGAGGGCAGAGGCCGTCCTCCAGCATCTGGAGCTGCCGTACCGCGTCAAGCTCATGGCGACGGGCGACATGGGATTCGTGCAGGCCAAGAAGTACGATCTGGAGGTCTGGGCTCCTGGCGTAGAGGATTGGCTGGAGGTCAGCTCGGTATCCAACTTCCGGGATTACCAGGCACGGCGCATGAACATCCGTTGGCGACCCGAAGCGGCGGGCAAGGCGGAGATCCTCCATACCCTCAACGGGTCGGGGCTGGCGTTGGCGCGCACCGTAGCGGCCATCCTGGAGGTCTACCAGCAGGCCGACGGCACGGTCGAGGTCCCTGCGGTACTGCGACCTCGACTCGGGGAGCGCCTCGGGCCGGCGTCTGGGCGACCGACCAAGCGCTAGCCGCCCTGACCCTGACCCTGCTGCTGGTTGGGCCCACCCATCAGGCCACCCACCCGACCTTCAGCGATGTTCTCGTCGCCCGCAGATGGGGGCTCGAAGGCGGGGCTCTCACCTTGGTCCTCGTCCGTGCCGCCCGGATCGCCGTCCGAGGGTAGCGTGGCGGGGCCCTCTTCCGCGCCCGGTGCGCCCATGGGGGGCTCTGTCGGGTCCAGCGGAGTGGTCGGGTCATCGGTCGGTCGGATGGTCGGGTCGTCCATCGTGGGCTCCTTCGTGCGGACCCAAGTCTTCACCGCGGGCCCTGATGCGGAGTGGTGGTCAGACGATCGCCCGCGTATAGGGTGCCTATCGGACCGCTTTCGCTCGCGCCTCGAGCGACTGCAATGCGGCGGCAATGACGACACATGCTCGGCCGTGCCGGCCGTTCGGCGCTGCACTGTACGGTCGTCCGACCTGAGCACCGAACGAGGAGACGCCACGATGCACCCCCAGGACTCGCACCCCAGCACGGCGGCCATCCTTGGTCACCCGGTCCATCCGATGATCGTGCCCATCCCCATTGGGGCGTTGGTGCTGGCCTTTGCCTCGGACCTGGCGGCGCAGCGGAGCTCGGACCGCTTCTGGCCCCGGGCTTCGCGTCTTCTGCTGACGGTAGGTGCTGCGGGCGCTGTGGCGGCCGCTCCCTCAGGCGCGGTTGACCTCATCACCATCCGGCGCGCCCGAGAGCTGCCCGAGGCCTGGCTGCACGCTGGGGGCAACCTCGCGGTGCTGGGACTGACCGTGGCCAACCTCGCCTTGCGCCAGGGGGATGACCGACGGGTGAGCCGGCTGGGGCTGACCATGAGCGCGGTCGGCGCCGGCATGCTGGCCGTGACCGGCTGGCTGGGCGGGGAGCTCGCCTTCCGGCATCGTATCGGGGTCACGGAGCACGAGACGCACACCGGCGAGGGCCACGATCGGAGCGAGGGACAGATCGACTCGGTCGGCGGTAGGAGCGCCCTTGCTCCACCACCTGAGCCGGACGGTGGCACCAGCGTCTCGGGGGAGGGCCTCAGCCCGATCGAGGCCGAGGGAGTGGCGCGCGACCTTGCCTCGTCCGACCTGCCCACCCAGATGCCCGGGGAT
>JBBSMF010000185.1:0-4202 GCA_038233295.1 Candidatus Limnocylindrales bacterium
CAGCACCTCGCCTTGGAGCGTTACTACCACCCCGATGAGTTCGCGGAGATGAAGGCCGAGGCGCTGTCGCTCGGCTTCAAGCACGTCGAGTCGGGCCCGCTGGTGCGCTCTTCATACCACGCTCGAGACCAGGTGCCAGACTCGGCGCGACGGCGTCGCACGTCGGGACAGGCGGCGCGCGCCGCCAACGGCCTCGCCTAGGGACCGCTCGGGCGGCGGGTCGCCTCAGGACGATCTCGTTCGCCTGGCCGGAGCCAGCGACCGATCCAGCATCCCGTTGCTTGCCCACCATGCGAGTGCGTCCCGGACCGTCGCCTCGAACGGTCGGTAGGGCGTCCCCAAAGCCGGCAGGCCGCTGCTGCCGTCGATCGGGCCGCGGGTACGCAGGAGGAACTCCAGGCTAGCCCGCGGCGGCAGCGTGGCATCCAGCAGTCCGCCGGCCAAGTCGTTGAGGCGGGCGACAGCCCCCACGAGGCGCGGCGGCAGGAAGACTCGCCGAGGGCCACGTCCAGTGATGCGGTCGAGCGTCCCACAGACGTTGCGGAAGGTGAGCGTCGCTGCGCTGATCAGATAGCGGCCGCCGGGTGGCCGAGCCGTGATGGCCAGGACCGCATCGGCCACGTCCCGGACGTCGCACCATCCGGCCATGACATCCGGCACGGCCGTCGCACCAAGGAGCGAGAGCAGCAGGGCGCCCGATGTTCCCGGTCCGCGATCTTCGGGCCCGATCACGAGCACAGGGTGGACGGTGGAGATGCCCACGCCTCGGCCACGAGCCCGGCCGGCCTCCTCATCGGCCAGGACCTTGCTGGCCAGGTAGGGATCGCCCCAGGCTCGGTCGGCGGTTCCCCACCGCGGTGACTCGATGTCCGTGACGCCGCGTCTGGGGCCGTCGGCGTAGGGCTTGAGCACGATGGCGCTGCTGATATCTACGACATGCGGGGTGCCGGCTGTCGCTGCCGCCTCCAGCACTGCCCGACTCAGGGCCGGCGTCTCCTCCACCATGCTGCGGCCGGCAGCCCGCCCGTAGGAGTAGGTCGCCGCGGCGTGGACCATGACCTCCACACCGTCGAGCGCCTCGGCCATGACCGAGCGATCAGCCAAGTCGCCGCCTCGCACGTCGACGCCGACATCTGCCAGGGCGACGGCCGCGGCGCCTTGCGGGTCACGCGCAACTACCCGTACCTGGTGTCCCGCCGCCGCGGCCGTGCGCGCGACCCAGCCGCCGACGAACCCGGTGCCACCGGTGATCAGGATGCGCAAGGCGCCACCCACCACGATCCGCTCACCCACGGAGAGTACCGTTCACGCCACGATAGGACTGGCCAGACCGGGGAGCAGCTGGCACTCTCCACGTGACCGTGGGCTAGCATCCATCCGATGGCGACCGTCCTGAACCGCAGCGTGCCTCTCACGGAGCTCCATTGCCATCTCGGCGGGGCGGTGGCGCCGGCCATCATGTGGGGCATCGCGCACTCCCAGGGGATCCGGCTGCCGACCAAGGATTACTGGGAGTTCCGGGACATGATCACCGTGTCGCCGCGGCGCGGGCGCTCGTTCGAGGGATACCTCCAGCTGTTCCACTGGACGGAGCTCATCCAGTCGTCGCCGCTGGCCGTGGAGCGTTCGGTGTACGAGGTGGTGGGCGGCGCGTACCGCAAGAACAACGTGACCACCATCGAACTGCGCTTCAACCCCATGAAGCGCAACCGTGGCGGCGAGCAGGACCTGGACCACATCATCAGTGCGGCCATCCGCGGCATGGACCGCGCCCGGCTGGAGTATCCCGTCGCGCCAGGGCTCATCCTCTGCCTCGATCGAGCCTTTCCCTACGCCCTCAACGAGATCATCGCAGAGAAGGCCATGGCCTACCTTGGGCGCGGCGTGGTGGGAGTCGATATCGCCGGGCCCGAGTCGGACGGTTTCCGGCCGGCCGACTACCGCCATCTCTTCGAGCGCGTGCGGCGCCGCGGCCTGGGGGTCACCGTCCATACCGGCGAATCGGGTCCCCTCGAGGAGATCGCGAGGGTCATCGAGGAGCTCCAGCCGAGTCGCATCGGCCACGGCGTCAAGGCCGCCTACGACCCATACACGATGGCCCTGCTGCGGGAGCGTGCCATCACCCTGGAGCTGTGCCCCACGAGCAACCTCAACACGCGCGTGGTCTCGGGCTGGGAGGAGTTCCGCTGGATCTTCGACACCTTCCGGCGCAACGACGTGCGCTACACCATCAACACGGACGGCCCGGAGATGCTCAAGACCTATATCCGTGACGAGCTCAGCACGCTGGGCCGCTTGGGCATCCTCTCCGTGGAGGAGCAGCTCCAGGCCGCCGAGTGGGCGCGCCAGTCCTCGTTCGTGGCCAGCGTCACGGACCTGCCGATGCCCCGCAGTGCTCCGGCGCCACGGGTCCAGGTGGAGCGCGAGGAAGCCTGACCGCGGAGACCGTGGCGGTCATCGGCGATGAAGCTGTAACGAGGCACGGCGCCCACGAAGCAGGTCTCATGGCACCGTCCGGGCTACCATCGCTGCGACACGATCGCCTCCCTGATCACGCGCGTGTCGTCAGCCCTTTGAGCCACGAGGTGCCCGTGGATCTCGATCTCTCACCTGAACACGAGCTGCTGCGCCGGACCATCCGCGATTTCGCCACGCGCGAGGTCGAGGGCGTGGTCGAGGAGCACGAGCGGGAGCGCCGCTTCCCGACGGACATCGTGGCCATGCTCGGACCGATGGGCCTGCTGGGTATCCCCATCCCGGAGGAGGAGGGCGGTGCGGGGCTCGACACCCTGGCTTATGCCATCGCCATCGAGGAGATCGCCCGCGTGTGGGGTTCCCTGGCCCTGATCGTGGCAGCCCACACCTCGCTCGGCTGCGGCCCTCTGCATCTGGCTGGCAGCCCGGAGCAGAAGGAGCGATACCTGGTGCCCATGGCGCAGGGTCAGGTCATCGGGGCCTACGGGTTGACCGAGCCGGATGCCGGCTCCGATTCCGGCGGCACGCGCACGACCGGACGGTGGGAGGACGGGCCCAACGGCGGGCAATGGGTGCTCAACGGGCGCAAGCGGTTCATCACCAATGCCGGCCAGGCGGGGACCTACATCGTCACGGCCCGCACCGGATCGCGCGACGACGGCGCGCCGGAGATCAGCGGCTTCATCGTGCAAGCGGACACGCCGGGCTTCTCCGTGGGTCGCCTGGAAGAGAAGATGGGCCTCCATGCCAGCGCCACTGGAGAGTTGCTTTTCGAGGACTGCCGCGTCGGCGCCGACCAGCTGCTGGGCGAGCGCGGCGACGGCTGGAAGATCTTCCTCAAGATCCTGGACGGCGGCCGCATCTCCATCGGGGCCATGGCCCTGGGCCTGGCCCAGGCAGCGCTCGATGCCTCCATCGTCTATGCCCGGGAGCGGCACCAGTTCGGCCGCGCCATCGGGACGTTCCAGGGCGTAGCCTTCATGGTGGCCGACATGTCGACCGAGATCGAGGCTTCTCGCCAGATGGTCTACCGTGCCGCTTGGCTGAAGGATCAGGGGCGCGACTACGGGCTGGCCGCCGCCCAGGCCAAGCTGCTCGCCTCCGAGGTCAGCCAGCGCGCCACCAACAACGCGGTGCAGATCCACGGCGGCTACGGCTACGTGGAGGAATACAAGGTGGAGCGCTACCTGCGCGACGCCAAGCTCACCGAGATCGGTGAGGGCACTAGCCAGATCCAGAGGCTGGTCATCGGCCGGAAGGTGCTGGACCTTCGGGTCCAGTAGAGACACAGGGAAGGAAGGTTCATCACATGTCCGTCGCACGGAACACGGAGATCAGCGCCACCTCGAGCCAGAGCTTCGAGGACGCCATCAAGCAGGGCCTTTCTCGCGCCACGCGAACGCTGCGCAACGTCAAGGGCGCCTGGATCAAGGAGCAGGAGGTCAGCCTCTCGGGCGATCAGGTCACCGAGTACAAGGTCACCATGGTCGTCACCTTCGTGCTCGACGACGCTGGCCAGTAAACGCCGCAGGGCGCAGGTCGTCCGATCCGCGGGCGGACGGCACTATCGTCGAAATGCAGGCTTCCCGTCCGTTCCCGCGCCACGCGTCCTTCTACAAACGGACGCAGACCGTAGCGACGGCTCGCCGCGAGCGTGGGTCGCTGAATAGAAAGGAGCCGACAGGCCCGTCGAGGCGCTTCGGGGCGTCACATCCGGAGTGGAGGAC
>JBBSMF010000186.1:0-4197 GCA_038233295.1 Candidatus Limnocylindrales bacterium
AGATCGATGTTGTCCCCGACGGCCTGCCCGGCCAGACCCAGCAGGAGGGGCAGCGCACCCGAGGCGAAGCCGACCAGCAGCAGCACGGTGAGCAGCACCAGCAGGGCGACCAGCGGCACGACCACCTTGCCGGCCAGCGTGAGACGGCCCCAGGGTCGAGTGATGACACTCACCACAGCGGCTCCGTGAGCGGGTGGCAGCGGGTCACTTGTCGATGCCGCCCATGATCGGGTCCACGCTGGCCATGATGGCCATGGTGTCGGCCACCAGGTTGCCCGGCATGAGCAGACCCACGGCCTGGAGATTGAAGAAGGAAGGGTCGTGGATGCGTAGCCGGAAGGGCTGGTCGGAGCCATCGCTCATGCCGTAGGCCGAGTACTGACCGCGCGGGCTCTCGATCGAGACATAGGCACGGCCGGGCGGGATGCGCATCAGCCGGGGCACCTTGGCCATGACCGGCCCGTCCGGCATGCGGTGCAGCACCTGGTCGATGATGTGGATGCTCTGCTTGATCTCATCGAGGTGCAGCAGGTAGCGCGCGTAGGAATCACCCTCCTCACGCGTGGGGATGGTGAACTCCAGCTCGGGATAGACGCTGTAGGGATGCGCCCGCCGGACGTCATAGGGGATGCCCGTGGCGCGCAGGACCGGCCCGCTGAGCAGTGTGCGGCGTGCCATGTCCCGGTCGACGACCCCCAGGCCGCGTGTCCGGGCCACGAAGATCTCATTGCTGTTGAGCAGCTTCTGCTGGTCCTCGATGCGCTTCAGGGCGTTGCCCATCCAGTCGCCCAGGCGGCTCAGGAAGTCGTGGTTCAGGTCGCCGTTGACGCCGCCGATGCGCAGGTAGTTGAAGAGCAGGCGTTGGCCCGTCAGCGCGGCCAGCATCTCCACGATCTCGTCGCGCTCGATGAAGCCGTAGAGGATGGGCGTCAGCCCGCCCAGGTCCAGCGCCAGCCAGCCCACGAAGAGCGCGTGACTGGAGATCCGGTTGAGCTCCCAGGCCAGCACGCGGATGTACTCGGCGCGGCGCGGTACCTCCAGGTCGAGGAGTTTCTCGGCGACCATGACCGGCATGGCCTCGCTGAACATGGCCGCGATGTACTCGAGCGGATCGCAGTTGCTGATGGCGTGGTGCCAGTCGCCGTTCTCGCAGATCTTCTCCACGCCGCGGTGCAGGTAGCCCAGCACCGGATCCAGGTCCACCACGCGCTCGCCGTCGATCTTGAGCACGACGCGCAGCACGCCATGGGTCGAGGGATGCTGGGGCCCCAGGTTGATGAGCATCTCGCCATCGCGCATGGCGTAGAACTCCGCCTCTCGCTCCGTGCGCGGCGGCAGCGGCGGGATGGCATCGTAGATGGTGCCCGGCGTCTCCACGAAGAGATCGGGATCGTCCAGCGACCGGATGGTCTGCTCCGTGGTCATCGCGCGGGGTCCTCTCCGGAGGCCAGATCTGCTGTCTGGATACCCGGCGCCATCTGTCCCGCGTCGCTGCCCAGCGCCTGCCGCAGGACCGGCGTCCGGCGGTACTCGGCGGGTTGGAAGGTCTGCTCCATGTGGCGCACCCCCTGACCGGGCGAGCGGGCCGCATCATCGGCCAGCAGGAAGTCCTTGCGCAGCGGGAAGCTCTGGTAGTCGGGCGGCATGTAGATGCGCCGCAGGTCCCGATTGCCCTCGAAGATGATGCCGAACATGTCGTAGGCCTCGCGCTCGGCCCACTCGGCGCCGTTCCACAGGAACGTGACCGAAGGCGCCCGCGGATCGTCGCGTGGCAGCCCGTCCACGATGACCCGCAGCCAGTCTGGTGTGGAGTCGGACCAGAGGTGATAGACGACCTGCATCGCGCTGCCCGTGTCCACACCGCAGAGGTCGGAGAGGATGAGGAAGCGGAACCCGGGGTCGTCGTGGAGCAGGGTCATGACCGCGGCCACGTTCGTCGGGCTGATGCGGATCTCGGTCGTATCCTGGCGCGCGATCACGGGTCCCAGCAACTGCGGGCCCAGGCGCTCCTGAAGGCGGCGCTTGAGTGCGGTGTCCGTGGCTGGACTCCTCTGGCTTGGCTGCGGTTCAGACGCCGATGGGAACGGTCGGCCCGATGTGGCGCTCGGGCCAGTGGCCGCGCCGCTCCTTGATGAGCTGCTGCAGCTTCATCATCCCGTAGATGAGGCCCTCCGGTCGGGGCGGGCAGCCCGGAACGTAGACGTCCACGGGCATCACGCGGTCGATGCCCTCCACGGTGGCGTAGGAGCGCTTGTAACGACCGCCGGAGCAGGTGCAGTCGCCCATGGCCACGCACCACTTCGGTTCGGGCATCTGCTCCCAGAGACGGACCAGAGGCCCCGCCATCTTGGTCGTCAGCGTGCCTGCCACGATGAGCACATCGGCCTGGCGCGGGCTGGCCCGGAAGGGGAACATGCCGAAGCGGTCCATGTCGTTGCGGCTGGTGGCGGCGGACATCATCTCCATGGCGCAACAGGCCAGACCGGAAAGGAGCGGCCAGAGGCTGTTGATGCGGATGAGATCCAGGACGTAGTCCGCCTTGGTGGGGATGATGTCCAGGGCACCCCAGCGCCCGTTGTCTCCCTTGTCGCCCAGCTCCAGCTCTCGGAGGTGGGTGACCTGCGGCGGCTGGCCGCCGTTGTAGGCGGTCGGGTCGGCTGGGGTCCAGGTGGAGTTGGCCACCATGATCGGTTCGATGAGCGAGTCGTCGGAGGTGGTGGTAAGGCCGTCCTGCGGGTTGCTGGGCTGGTCGGAGGCCATGGCCGCCGGCTCATCACGAGGCTCGAGGGGCTGTCCGCCGCTGGTCACAGAGGGCTGGATGACCGGCCGGTCGTCGTTCACTTCCATGTCAGGACGCCCTTTCTCCAGGCATAGCCGAGGCCCAGCTCCAGGATGCCCACGAACAACAGCATCGCGATGAACCCTCCCAGCAGCAGGTCCCCGAAGACCAGCGCCCAGAGGAGGATGAAGATGACCTCGATGTCGAAGGCCACGAACAGCAGGGCATAGATGTAGAAGGAGAGGCCGAAGCGGCCCCAGGTATCACCGAAGGTATCGATGCCCGATTCGTAGGGCAGGCCCTTGTGCCGATCACCCTTGGAGCGATGGCTGATGAGCCATGACAGGCCGATGGTGAGGAACACGAAGCTCACACCCGCGAAGGCGAAACCGAGCACGTACCAGAGTCCGGTCACTTGATGGTCATCTCCACGGTCCGAGCGCGCGCCGCACAGCACGGAGCAGGGTGGACAGAGAGGTCGGGCGCGCCCCTCCATTCTAGCGCAGGGCGGGTCGCGGACCGCCCATGCCCTTCTCTATCCCAGCCTGCCAAGGAGGAGGCGGATACCCGGCCCGACGAGCGTATGCGCGCCGAGCAGGACGGGCATCGGAGCCGTCGCCGCGGAGTGGGTGAGGTCGGCCAGCCAGGGGTCGGTCACCTCGTCCGGGCGAAGGAGGTCGCTGGCGAACCGGTCTGCGGAGGATGGCCAGTGCGCCTCGTCCGTCCCCAAGTGGTCGGCCAGCAGGACGCGCGAGTCGATGATGGCGCCGTCGGCCAGTTCGCCGGCGATGGCGGCCAGCGCCTTGGGACCGCGCTCGGCGAGCAGCCGGCCGAGGGTCGCCCGGGGCGGGCGGCGTGGTCGTGTGGTTTGCGGCGCCGCATCTGTCGCGATGGCCAGCGGCGAGGACGCTCGCAGGCCCCGTTCCTCGGCCAGGAAGCGGACCCGGCAGCGCACGTTGCGTTCCAGCCAGCTCAGTGTCCGTGACCCGCTCCTCCCGAAGACCAGGAGTTCGCGGCGCGGATCGGTCGCCAGCGTACGAAGCGCCTCGAGGTGCGGGATCGCCAACCCGTGCGCGGCGGCCAGCGCGGGGAGCCCGGCGGGCGCCCCCCGGTCGAGCGCGAGGAGTGCGAGGTCCAAAGGCGTGTCCAGATCGATCGCCAGGCGGTCGCGCCCGGCCAGTTCCGTGACGCTGAACGCCGCCTGCTCCTCCAGCCAGCGAGGCAGCGCGTTGTCCGAGGGCAGCGCCGGCATGGATCGCAGGACACGCGCGTCGGAGATGGCGCAGACATCCGAGGAGTAGCGATTGTTGGTGGCCGCTCGTCGGCCGGAACCGGTCGCGGCGCCGACGAGGCGCTCCGCGTCGCGCGGCCGGAGCAGCGGCACCGCGCCGCTGCCCATGACCACAAGGCGTCGGATG
>JBBSMF010000187.1:0-4192 GCA_038233295.1 Candidatus Limnocylindrales bacterium
CATGCAGGCGCGGTCCAAGGAGGTGACCACCTGGTCGCTGGCGGACCTCGGCATCGATCCATCGACGGTTGGCGCAGCCGCGGCGACCACGCGCGTGCTGGATTCGGAGGCGCCGCCCCAGCGCAGCGGCGCGATGGTGCTTAAGGGCGCCCCGGAAGAGGTCGTCGCTCAGACGGTCGACTTCCTTGCCCAGCGGAGGCTCATCTGATGGCCGGCATCTGGGCGGTGGGAGAAGTCGCGGATGGAGGGCCGACGCGGCTGACCCTGGAACTGGCCACGCTGGCACGCCAACTCGGCGAGGCGGCAGGCACTGAGACGCGATCCGTCCTCATCGGCGGGGATGCGGCCGCGGCGGCCGGCGAGGTCGCCACTTACGGCCCGGACGTGCTGGCTGTGGAAGCGGCGGGGGAGGGACGACCGGCGGCCGCGACGGTGGCCTCGCATCTGGCGGCGCTCGTGGCGGAACGGTCGCCCGACATCGTGCTGCTGGGCGCAACGCCCGACGGCAAGGACGTGGCCGGTGCGCTCATGGCGCTCTCCGATCTGCCCATCCTGGTCAACACGGCCGGGGTCAGCTGGTCGGACGAGCGGCCGGACGCGGAGATGAGCACCTTCGGCGGGCGGCTGGTGACGCGCAGCACGTTCAGCGGGACGCGTGGCATCGTCCTGGTGCGCCCCGCCACGGTCACGGCGGAGGTCGCGGCCACACCCGGCTCGATCGAGACGGTCAAGGTCCAGGCGCAGGAGCTGCCCGAGGTCCGCGTCACGGAACGGGTCGAGGAGGCCGGCGCAGGCGTCTCCATCGAGGAAGCTCGCACCATCGTGGGCGGCGGGCGTGGTGTCGCTTCCCCGGATGGCTTCCGGCTCATCGAGGAGCTGGCGGAGGCGCTCGGCGGAGCGGTCGGAGCCACGCGCGCCGTGGTCGATGCCGGCTGGATCGGCTACGGCCAGCAGATCGGGCAGACCGGCAAGATCGTCAAGCCGTCGCTGTACATCGCCTGCGGCATCAGCGGCGCCATCCAGCACAAGGTCGGCGTCCAGACCGCGGGCACCATCGTGGCCATCAACAAGGACCCCGACGCGCCCATCGCCGAGTTCGCCGACCTGGTCGTCATCGGCGATCTGTTCGAGATCGTGCCCCAGCTCACGGAGGCCGTCCGAGCGCGGAAGACAGGTCCCGGCTGACCGTGTCGCTGGCGATCACGGACCCGGTCGGTCGCTGGCGGACCCTGGCTGTCCTGGCGACCGGACTCCTGCTGGCGATGGCGCCCTGGTTCTCCGGCGCCGCGGTGGCGCCCGCCCTCCGTGCTGAATGGGGCCTCTCGCCAACGCAGGTGCCGTTGCTCACGGTGGCGGTGCAACTGGGGTTCGCGCTAGGTGCCATCCTGCTGGCCGCCTCGGGCGCACCCGACGTCTTATCAGCCCGGCGCGTCTTCCTGGCAGGAGCGCTGCTGGCCGCGGCGGCCAACGCAGCCTTCGCCTACCTGGCCACGGACCTCGGGTCGGGCCTGCTGCTGCGATTCGTCACGGGCATGGCGCTGGCCGCCGTTTACCCGGTGGCCATGAAGATCGCCGTGGGCTGGTTCCGCCGGGAACGGGGTCTGGCCATCGGCATGCTCATCGGGGCCTTGACGGTGGGCAGTGCGCTTCCCTACCTGCTCAGCGGCCTTGGAGCTTTGTCAGGGGTCGACTGGCGGCCGTTGGTGGGAACGGCCAGCCTCCTGGCAGTGGGCGGCGGGCTGCTCGTCCGTGGTTGGACGCGCGACGGACCATTCGACGTGCCGGCCCCGCGCTTCAGCCCGCGAGTGGCCATGCGGGCCATCAGGGAACCGGCCGTGCGCCTCGCGAACCTCGGTTATCTCGGTCATATGTGGGAGCTCTATGCCATGTGGACCTGGATCCCACTCTTCCTCGGTGCCAGCTTCGCCGCGGCGGGCGCGACCGAGCCGGTGGCGGCGGGCCTCTCGGCCTTCTTCGTGGTGGCCGCGGGCGGCATCGGCTGCGTAGCGGCCGGAGCGCTGGCAGATCGCTGGGGCCGGACGGCCACCACCATCGCTGCCATGGCCGCTTCGGGCACCAGTGCGGTCGTGGCTGGTCTCGTGTTCGGGGCTTCACCGGCGCTCGTGGTGGCGGTCTGCCTGGTCTGGGGTATCACCATCGTGGCGGACTCGGCCCAGTTCTCCGCTGCGCTGTCCGAGCTCGCGCCGCCGGGCACGGCCGGCTCCGCCCTCTCGCTTCAAGTCGCCAGCGGCTTTACGCTGACTGCCGTGACCATCCTGCTGGTGGGCACGCTGGATGCCTCGGACGCGAGCGGTTGGCGCCTCGCCTTCGGGGTCCTCGCCTTGGGTCCGCTGATGGGCATCATCGCCATGTGGCGGTTGCGGCAACGGCCGGAGGCCCTGCGACTGGCGGGCGGACGCCGTTGAATCGTCCCCGAGCGCCGTATGTGGTGCTAGGCTGTGGCCACTGCCACCAGAGGTTGTGGCGCGGACCAAGTCGGAGGCTCCCAGCCGGTCGTGCGCTGCCCCGCCTGTAGTGAACGCGACACGCGCGTGGTGGATTCGCGCGACCTCGACGACTCAGCCACCATCCGCCGGCGGCGCGAGTGCAACGTCTGCAACGCTCGCTTCACGACCTATGAGCGTGTCGAGTCGGCCCGGCTGAGCGTCGTCAAGCGTGACGGCGAGCGCCAGGAGTTCGACCGGCAGAAGCTCACAGCAGGGCTGGACAAGGCGCTCTGGCGCAGGCCGGTCCCCGCCGGGACCGCGGAGGACTTGGCCGAGTCCATCGAGGCGACGCTACGCGGGCAGGGCATCGGTGAGGTGGCCTCCGCCCGTATCGGGGAGATGGCCATGGAGCGGCTCCGTCAGCTCGACCAGATCGCGCTGGTGCGGTACATGAGCGTCCACCAGCGCCTGGAGGGCATCGACCAGCTCAAGCGAGAGGTCGACCGGGTATACGCCCAGCGGGGTCGGGCGGCGCCCGGGCAGACCATCCTTGACCTGGATCTGCCGCCCGCGCCCGAACCGGTCACGACGGCCGGCTCTCGTCGGCGCAGCGGCCGAGCCTGACATGTCGGTCCTTTCGGATCGCGACATCCGCGCCGCCATGCAGGCGGGCCGGGTCCGCCTCGACCCGTACGATGCGACCTGTCTTCAGCCGTCTTCGGTGGACCTGCACCTCGACCGCGAGTTTCGTGTCTTTCGCAACAACCGCTATCCGTACATCGACGTGCGCCAGCCGCAGCCGGACCTGACCGAGATAGTCGCCATAGAGGACGAGGAGCCCTTCATCCTCCATCCCGGCGAGTTCGTGCTAGGCCAGACCCTGGAATGGGTGGAGCTGCCAGATGACCTGGTCGCCCGTCTGGAGGGGAAGTCGTCGCTCGGGCGGCTGGGCTTGCTCATCCACTCGACCGCCGGGTACGTCGACCCCGGCTGGAAGGGCAACCTCACGCTGGAGCTGTCCAACGTCGCCAACCTGCCCATCGCCCTCTACTGCGGCATGAAGATCGGCCAGATCAGCTTCTTCAAGATGTCCAGCCCGGTGGAGCGGCCGTATGGGTCCAAGGAGCTGGGCTCCAAGTATCAGGGCCAATCGCAGCCCACGGCTTCGGAGTACTACCGCGACTTCGAGGCCTCGCGCCGCGCCGCCAAGGGCGGTCCCCGCCGCACGTAGCCGGCGGGCGCGACGGGACGATGGGAATCAACGCCTCGGTCGATTGGCGCACGGAGCTGGGTGGCGGCGTGCGCGTGGCACTCGTCCAGGCGGGTACCTTCACGTCCGACGCGGGGACCGTCTTCGGACCCGTGCCGAGGGTCATGTGGGATCGACTGGTGGCCGACGAGATCAACCCCGACGCCACGCTCACCCAGGCGCTGAACTGCCTGCTGGTGGAGACGCCGGCCGGGCGGGTGCTGGTCGAGACGGGCATCGGCGAGCGGCTGACGGATCGGCGACGTGAGCAGCGCGGGGTGCGCGGTGACTCTATCCTGCCGGCGCTGCGGACGGCCGGCTTCGATCCCGGGTCGATCGACCTGGTGGCGGTCAGCCACCTCCACTTCGACCATGCCGGCGGCTTCCTGCGGAATGACGGACAGGCCGCCTTCCCTAGCGCGCGCATCGTGGCCCAGCAGGCCGAGTGGGAGTTCGCGCTGGGCACCAACCCGCGGCTCCAGGCCTCGTACGACCA
>JBBSMF010000188.1:0-4160 GCA_038233295.1 Candidatus Limnocylindrales bacterium
GGCAGCCTCCCAGGCCGGATGCGCGTGCCCGTGCGCTCGCTCATCGCGGATGGCGCGCAGCAGGAAGAGCGTGGCCTCCGACACGGTCCTTGCGTGGAGCCAGCCGGAGGGGTTCCAGCCACCACCCCAGCCGCTACCGGCGCGCCACTCCCCCCACAAAGTGCCCGACGGGGAAAGCCCGCCCGAGGCGATCGTGTCCAGCACGGCGATACCGGCCGCCGTGGCAATCTCGTCAGCGCGCAGCCGGCCGAAACGCAGGAGTGCGGCTGCCCAGGGTGTGCCGCTGACCCAAGCGACGTGCATGTTGTCGCGGTCGACGCTGCCGCCCCGGCCATCCCCCGCCTCGCGATCGAAGCCGGCGGTCTCGGCCAGGATGGCGAGGGAGCCTTTGGCGCCTTCCACTCTTCGGAAGTGCCAGCGAACCAGGCCGTGCGCCGCCAGGTCCGCGGCTCGTTCCGGGGACATCCAGGGTGCCAGGGGCGCCGCGAGCCGGCGACGGCGGTAGAGGGTGCGCAGGAACGGGTCGTAGGCGTGCGGGTCGGAAGCGCCGAGGTAGACCTGATACGCCACGCGTACGGGCCGACCGGGCTCCCACCGTGCGTAGGTGACGGAGGCGGGCTGCGGCTCCGGTGATCCGGTGTAGCGCACGGGCTCCTCGCGGTAGGGCATGTCCAGCCAGATGGCCGCGTCCTCGCCCCGGCCGGCCAGGCCCAGGCCGCCCAGCCCGAGCGGTCCCACTTCTTCTGCAGCCAAGCCGATGCAGGCGGTGGCACCCCAGGCGAAGACGGCGCCGACCGCCGCCCGATCGGCGCGGAAAGACCAATGGTCCGAGACCAGCCCGGCACCGCTGCCGTCCGCCCCGGGATCGTGGCGCGGGAATGGACGCGGGCAGCCGGCCGGCCGGTTCTCCCGGTAGAACGCGCCGGGGATCAGCCACGCGGGTGCAGGTGCGTTCGGGATCCGGAAGGGCAGGCGCAGACCGGCTTCGACCGGCTCGTCGCCCGTCCAGGTCACTTCCAGGGCCACTTCCAGGAAGCGGCAGTCCTCGTCGCGTGGCGTCCAACGCACCTTGATCGCCCAGCCCACGGACGCGCCCTCGAGCAGCAGCTCATCAGCCTCCATCCGCCACGCCGCGATGGGCACTTCCAGCGGGTCCTGATCGGGACGCATGATCCGGGCCAGACACGGGCTTTCCAGGGCGGTGACCTCACTGGCCGAGGGGCAGAGCTCCAGGAGATGCCCGCCCTCCCGGCGCGTGAGGCGGGGCGGCCAGGCGGCGCCAGCGCGTTCGCCGATCAAGGATGCCGGCCGTGCGGTGAACGGCGTCCAGACACGGAAAAGTCAGGCCGGCTCTTCGAGCAGATCGGTCTCGGTCACCGCGGCCGCGGCATCGCGCGGCACGCGAAAGGTGCGGATCTCGAAAGGAGCGAAGTCCGTCTCGATCGTGCGCCCCCAGTTCGGGAGGCGGATGATCGCGGCGGCGCGCTGTCCATGCGCCTCGTAGGCGCGGACGATGAGATCGTCGCCATCCTCCGCTCGCTTCACGACACTCACCACGACGCCGGCCGGTGCCACCTCCACGAAACCCGAGCTGGCCGGCAGCGGACCGTCATGGAACGTCTCCAGGAGCGTCACAGGAGGCTGATCCAGCTCGGCTGCACGGCGAGGTATGGCCGCCTCGCGCCAGTCGCCGTCATGGGCGAACAGGGCATAGCAGAAGCGCTGACGGCCCTGGTCCTGGAACGGGTAGGGACCGTCCGGGTCGGGCGCGTACGGCTCGTGATGCGCGTAGATGGGGCTGCGCAGGACGGTCAAGCCGATCTCCGAGCCCAGCACGTCGTAGCCGTACTTCGCGTCGTTCACCAAGGCCAGACCGGCTTCACCGCCAGCGGGGTGGCGCCCGCTCAGGTCGATCCAACTCTGGCCGGGGTCCTCTGCGCCGTCGGCCGGCCGGACCACGTGGCCGTAGGGGATCTCGTACGTGGCCTTCGGCTCCTGGAGCTCCGTGGGGAAGCGCAGCTTCAGCATGGTGAACCGCTCGTGCCAGTCCACGGCCACCTCCACGCTCAGCCAGGGAAGGTCGGCATACAGGGTCAGGTCCTGGCTGATGCGCGAGTCGCCGAAGCGGTGCTCGGTCCGGATGGTGCTCCTGACGGGGCCGCTCTCCATGGCCAGCAGCGCACTCAGCTCGAAGGTCCCCGCCGGGTGATGGAACGCCGCCATGCGATGCCCCCAAGTGTCGCTGGGGTCGCGGATGGGCACGGGCCGCGCGCCATGGCCGGGGATCACGACGCGGCCGCTGCGCCGGTCCAGCAAGCGGAGGTGTCCTGTGCGGGAATCGATCTCCACGCGCAGGAACGGATTCTCGAGCACGGCTGGCTCCGCGTCGGAGGCCAGCAGCGACACGGGGCGCTGCGGCCGAGCGGCCTCCCTCCGAGACGCGCCCGTCGTGTCCCGCGGCGTGGCCGGGACGACGTGGTAGGTCCGATAACCGAGTCCCGGCAGGTCCGCCACGAAGGCGAGCCGGTGCCGCCAGCCGGTCACCGAGGCCAGCGAGCGCACCGGCTGGAAGGTGATCTCCTGACCCGTATCGTCGTAGAGCCGGTCATCTTGTCGCAGGCCCCCGAACTCGACCTCCACGCCGGTGCGCACCACCCACGGGTTCGGGTTGAATACGACGATGGGCCGCATCCCGTCGGCCTCTTCGATGCCGATACGGCGCGCGAGGGACTGGATGGCGTGGTTCTGGGCGCGCGCGGCGATGGCCAGCGCCTCGCCCGTGGAGTCCCGAGCGTCGTCGTAGGCAGGCTCCAGGCTGGTGCCGGGCAGGATGTCGTGCATCTGGTTGAAGAGGACGTCGGTCCAGGCCTGGCGGAAGTCGACGGGGTAGGGCTGCTTCGTCTCCCAGAGCGCGACTGCGCTCCACTTCTCGGCGGCCAGCAGGGCGTTCTCGGCCTGTCGATTCCAGCGCTTCATGCCCGAATGGGCGCTGTAGCAGCCGACCGCATGCTTCTGCATCTCGTCCCGCCAGACGGGGATCGTCGCGGGGTCGGTCTGGTCCAGGATCGCCCGGAAGAACCCCTCTACCGTGCTGGGCCTGAGGTGCGGCATGGCCGGATCGGCATCGAGTGCGCGGAGGCTCTCGATATTGGCCTTGGTGGGCCCGCCACCGTGATCGCCCACGCCGTAGAAGCACATCAGCTCCCGATGGGGATGGCCCAGCTCCGGCAGGCAGAGCGCCACCTGGTCATCGAGCGTGCCGGCGGGCGAGTTGTACTCTCCGATGACGCGATAGGCGAGCACGCGCGACCCATCCGGCGACTCCCACCAGAAGAGCCTGGGCATGTCCCGCTCGTTGATCTGGGGTCGCATGAAGACATAGAAGTCCAGGCCTGACTTCTTCAGGATCTGGGGCAGCATGCCGTTGTGCCCGAAGGCGTCTGGGTTGAACCCGACCGTGGCACGGGTGCCCAGCTCGGTGCCGAAGAAGCGCTGTGCGTACAGCCCGTGGCGCGCGAACGATTCGCCCGCCGGCACGTTGCAGTCCGGTTCGACCCACCAGCCGCCCACGATCTCCCAGCGACCCTCCGCGACACGCGCGCGGATCTCCTCGAACATCTCGGGCTCATTGAGCTGGATGAACTCGTGGAAGGAAGCGGAGCTGATGCTGAACTTGAACTCGGGGTACTCCTTCATCCGGTCGAGCGCGGAGCGGAAGGTGGCCTTGACCTCCTGCAGGCCCTCCTGCCACTGCCACAGCCAGACAGGGTCGATGTGGGAGTAGCCGATCATGTGCAGCGTCAGCTCATCCTGCGGCTGCGTCACGCTCGCCGACGCTGCGCCCGCCCGCGCGTGATTCATGCGGCCTCTGCCAAGCGGGCCTGAGCAGCGGCCACCGCGCCCACGATGCCGATGTCGGCTCCCAGTTGGGCGATGACCACGTCCGCCTCCGCGGCCATGGAGGGGAATGCCCGCTCCAAGGCGATCCGACGCACCGGCGCGATGAGCTGGTCGCCCACCGCCGTGACACCGCCGCCCAGGATGACCAGGCGAGGGTTGAAGAGGTTGATGATGCTGGCCACGCCGGCGCCCAGCACGCGAACGGTGTCGTCCCAGACCTCGCCGGCCAGCGTGTCGCCGGCACGGGCAGCCTCGGCCAC
>JBBSMF010000189.1:0-4160 GCA_038233295.1 Candidatus Limnocylindrales bacterium
CCCTGTCGGAGTGTCAGAGCTACACCTTAGAGATCACCAACGATGGTTGGCTCGAGCACAACTTCCACATAGGAACCCCGGAGCAGCTTCAGAGCACAGACGTCGCCTGACTGCCCGGCGTGCCGAACTTCACCGACGGCACGCAGACCTTCGAGTACATGGCCACGGCTGAGACGGCGGGCCTGGAGTTCGCCTGTACGGTGCCCGGGCACTATCAGCCCATGCACGGCAGCCTGGTGGTCGAGCCCTAGCTTTCCAGGCCCTGATGGGCGGCCGCGTCCGTAAGCAGGCCGCGGCGCTGAAGCTCAGCGCGCAGCTCGTGCAGGGAGGGCATCACGACGTGTGCTCCAGCTGCCAGCAGTGTCTCCCCGGTAGCGGCGCCGCTGGACACACCCAGGGCCACCATCGCAGCAGCGCGCGCGGCGCGCATGTCCCAGGTCGCATCCCCTACGTACCAGCAGCGGCGGCTCGAGACACCCAGCCGCTCGGCCGCGTGAAGCAGCAGGTCGGGCGCAGGCTTCGCCTGGGTGACGGCTGACCCGTCGATGATGTGTGGATCGGGTCCGAGGCCCAGCGCCCCCACCGAGACCGTGACCTGTGCCGCCCGGCTGGATGTCGCGATGGCCCAGGGCAGCTCGGCGCCGGAGAGGGCCTGCATCAGCTCGACCGCTCCCGGCAGGGGCTGCGGGTCCAGGTTGATCTCATCGAAGCGCTCGCCAGCACGTCTGTCGATGGCCTCCGCCCTGTCCTCCGATAGCCGGCGTCCGCCTACCTCGGCGACCTCGATGGCCAGGCGCTTGCCGTCCGCCCCGATGAGTCCCGCAAGGTGGTTCCGGTCGACCGGGAAGCCGACCTCCTCGAAGGTCAGGAGCCAAGCCTGGATGCGCGCGCCGACGGTATCGACGAGCGTGCCATCAAGGTCGAAGATGAGACCATCAAGGTCGGGCAGGTCAGCGGGGTCGGCCACCGGGGAAGGGTAGTCGCTGCGGGCTGGCTCATCCGGGCGTCCGCGTGGGACGAACGGCACGATGGGAAGGGGTACACCGTCGCTCACTCGATCATCCATCAGGTCTTCCTGGTCGTCGCGCTCGGTTTCGTGCTGGCCAGCCCACTCATCGGGATCCTGCTTCAGCGCCGAAGCCTGCTTGGTCCACAGGGCTCGATGGTCGGCCTCGATCGTTGGCTGGTGCTGCCCCTGGCCACGCTCTCGCTCGGGGCCGGCCTGATCCACGCCGCCGTGGTGACCGATCACTTCGCCGAGAGCACGCTCTCCGGGCTGTTCTTCGTGGTGGTCGCTGTCTTCCAGGTGTTATGGGCGGTGATGTTCGCGAGGCAGCCGCTGGTGAGACTTGCGACGCTCGGGCTCATGGTCAACGGCATGGTCGTTGGCGCATGGCTGGTCACACGGACCGTGGGGCTGCCCTTCGGGGCGCATCCTGGAGCAGCGGAGCCGATGGCCGTGGTCGACCTGCTGGCCACCCTCTTCGAGGTCCTCATCGTGGCCGGCACGGCGGCCCTGGTGCTGCCGGCCCTGCGCGGGCTGGCGAAGCGATCGAGGTTCCTCGTGGCGAGTGCCGACCTGACCGTGGTGATGGCCCTCATCCTGATCACCATGGTCACCAGCTACGCGATGGCCGACATCTCGGTCAACGGTGGCCACGGCGCCGAGACGAGTCAGGCCGACGCGCCGCGCTGACGTTGGGGAGCCGCCGCGGCCGCGAGCTCCTCGCGCAGCGCCTCGGGATCGGTCACCGGCAGGCGACAGGCGAAGCCTCGACAGACGAAGGCCGTCGGGTTGCCGTCTCGCGCCGCTCGGCCTGACAGGAGCGGAACCGCACTGGCGCCCGGTGTCGCGCTGGCCGCCACGACCTGTCGCGGACGGAAGCCTTCCTCCGTTACCGCGAGTAGTGCCTTGGTTCTCTCATCCTCCATCGAGCCGACGATGGCCACCTCGTCGATCGGTCCGGTGGCCAGGTCCGCCGCGATGAGCCACTGGGCGAAGGCCGTGGGATAGCGATGCGCCACGGCAGCGACCAGCCTCAGCGTACCCTCCGCCGCAGCGCGATAACGTGCCTCGCCGGTGAGCGCGTGGAGCTGAAGCAGCACCGTGGCAGCCATCGCGTTGCCCGAAGGCAGGGCGTTGTCCTGAAGTCCCTTTGGTCTGGTGACCAGTCGCTCGGCATCGTCGGCGGTGTCGAAGAAGCCGCCTGCCGGATCGCTGAAATGGCCCAGCACGACCTCCATGAGATCGCGGGCCGTGGTGAACCAACGCTCGTCGAAGGTCGCTCCATAGAGTGCCAGGAGACCCTCGGCGAGATGCGTGTGGTCCTCAAGGACGCCCTCGCCGGTGGCACGACCGTCCTTCCAGGAGCGCCTAAGGCGACCGTCCGAGTCCCTCAGGCCGGCCAGGATGCTGGCCGCGGCGGTGCCTGCTGCCTCGCGGTAACCCGCGGCACGAGTCCTCTCCCCGTTCGCCTCCAGAGCGCGGGCGGCCTCAGCCAGCGCCGCGATGGCCAGACCGTTCCACGCTGCCAGAGCCTTGAGGTCGCGGGCCGGCTGCGGGCGTGAGGCCCGACGCTGCAGGAGTCGATCGCGACCCTCGGCCAGCGCCGCGGCCACCTCCTCTGGGCGCAGGCCGAAGCGCTCCGCCAGCTCCGCGTCCGTACGCACCCGCTGGAGGATCGTGACGCCCTCCCAGTTGCCTTCCTCCGTGACGCCATAGGCCGCCGCGAAGAGCGGCGCATCCTCGGCCAGGACCTCGCGGATCTCCAGTGCCTGCCAGACGTAAGTGGCGCCTTCCACGCCCTCGGTATCGGCATCCTCACTGGAGGCGAAGGCACCGTCGGGCGTGGTGAGGTTGGAGCGCAGATAGTCCAGGGTGGACAGCGCCACGTCATGGTAGAGCGGCTCGGCGGTGAGCTGCCAGGCATGGAGGTAGACGCGCGCCAGCTGCGCGTTGTCATAGAGCATCTTCTCGAAATGCGGAACCAGCCAGGCCGCGTCCGTGGCGTAGCGGGCGAAGCCGCCCGCCAGGTGATCGTGGATGCCGCCCGCGGCCATGCGATCGAGCGAGCGTCGGGCCACCGCCAGAGAACGCGTATCGCCCGTGCGGACGTGGTGGCGAAGCAGGTACTCGATGGCCATGGACTGGGGGAACTTGGGCGCTCGGCCCCAGCCGCCGTTGGCCATGTCGAAGCCGCGCTCCAGCTCGGCAGCGGCGGCATCCAGGGCCCAGGCCAGGGCATCGCCCGAGCCGCTCGTGGCCGCTCCATCGGCGGTCGTGGCCGCTCCCTCGACGTTTCCCGCGCCCTGGGAGGGGCCGGTGGATCGTGCCGAGGCGTCGATGGCCGCGACCAGGCGGTCACCGGCCGCCTCGACTTCGGTGCGGTTCTCATGCCACGCTCGCTGAACGGCGGCCAGCACCTCACGGAAGCTGGGCATGCCGTGGCGTTGCTCGTTGGGGAAGTACGTGCCGCCATAGAAGGGTTTGCCCTCGGGTGTCAGGAACACGCTCATGGGCCAGCCGCCCTGCCCGGTCATGGCCTGCACGGCGTCCATGTACACGGCGTCCAGATCGGGGCGTTCCTCGCGGTCGACCTTCACCGGCACGAAGTCCCGGTTGAGCTGTTCTGCGGTCGCCTCGTCCTCGAACGACTCGCGCTCCATGACGTGGCACCAGTGACACGCCGCGTACCCGATCGATAGGAAGATCGGCTTCTCCTCCGACCGGGCGCGGCCAAGGGCTTCGGCGCCCCAAGGATACCAGTCGACCGGGTTGTGGGCATGCTGGAGCAGGTAGGGGCTGGTCTCCTTCGCCAGTCGATTGGTGTGGCGGGGGCTGTCGGGCGGCTCGCTCATGGACGTGATGGTAGGGTCCGACCCGAAGGAGGGCATCGGATGCACAGGTCGTGGGGGATCATCGTGCTGGCATCGCTGATGGCCGGCGTGCTGGCGGGGATGGTGGCCGGTTGCGCGGCGACCGCTCCACCTGGGCCGGATCAGAGCGCCAACCGACCGACTTCCAGCGCGACGGCGGCAAGCGCGACGCCGTCAGCGAGCGCGACGCCCTCGGCGGCCAGTTCGACCGGGACCTCTGCTTCGCCCAGCATCGGGGCGTCCCAGTCACCCCTGAATACCCACCTGGGCCCCAGCAGCGCACC
>JBBSMF010000190.1:0-4149 GCA_038233295.1 Candidatus Limnocylindrales bacterium
GACGCGACGCTTGCCTGTGCGCCGCTGTCCGGGCCGGTCCTGGCCGCCCTGCGCAGCCTTCCCGACGGGACGAACGCCATGGACGCGTTGCGCAGTGCCGTCTCGGCCTATGGCGCCGCCGAGCGTCTGGGCTGGCCGCCCACGCCGGAGCAGGCCCGGGCGCTCACCGCGATCGCGCCCTCCGCGCTGGCCGCTTTCGCGCGGCTCCAGCAAGGGCTTGAGGTGGTCGAGCCCGATGCCCAGCTCGGGTTGGCGGCGGGGTTCCTCTATCAGCTCAACGGGGAGGCGCCCGATGAGGCCTCTGCACGCGCACTGGATGCCTACTTCGTGGTCGCCGCGGAGCATGGCTTCAACGCCTCCACGTTCACGGCGCGCGTCATCACCTCCACCCAGGCCGACCTGGCCAGCGCCGTCTGCGGCGCCATCGGGGCGCTGAAGGGGCCGCTCCACGGCGGCGCCCCGTCCGAGGTCGTGAGCCAGCTGCATAAGATCGGCTCTCCCGACCGCGCCGAGGGTTGGATCCGCGACGCCCTCCAGCGTGGGGAGCGGCTGATGGGCTTCGGGCACCGTGTCTACCGCGCCTATGATCCCCGAGCCGCCGCCCTGCGCACCGTCGCCGAGGGCATGGCCAGCACCGCGGAGTGGCTGCGGCTGGCCGTGGCCGTGGAGGACATCGCGCTGCGGATCCTGGCCGAACGCCACCCCGACCGGCCGCTCCAGACCAACGTGGAGTACTACACCGCGGCGGTGCTCCAGGGCATCGGGCTTCCACCAGCGCTCTTCCCGGCGACCTTCGCGCTGGCACGCAACGCCGGATGGACGGCGCACTGCATCGAGCAAGCCTCGGCCAATCGCCTGATCCGCCCGGATGTTCGCTACATCGGTGAGGCGGAGCGCTCGCTGCCCGCCGGCGCCACGGCCTGAGGCTGGACCGCGGGAGCAAGTCCGGCGCCGTGCGGCCCCGTGACCACGACCTCAGCGGCCTGCTCACCTTCGGCGCCGGTGATCCGATATCGGTGGCTGATGGTCACGTCGCCCTGCGATAGGTGTGCCGAGACGGGGCAGTACTGCGTAGCAGAGAGCTCGATGGCCCGGCGTACCGCAGCGGGGTCGACCTTGCCGCCCTCGAAGCGGTGCTCCACCTCGATGCTAGAGAACGTGCGTGGCGGACCCGGCCGTTGCTCTCCGGAGACGGTCACTTCGTACCGCGCGACATCCTGGCGCTTCTTGCGGCAGATGGCGATGACATCCATGCCGGCGCACCCGGCCAGCGCCGTGAGCAGAAGCGTCGTCGGTCGATAGCCCGCCCCGCCCTCCTCGCCCGCCAGATGCACCTGGCCGCCATCCCCCTCAGAGACTGCCTCGAAGCTCGAGCCCGAGCCCCAAGTGGCGACGATCGTCTTGTCCATCTGTGTGGCGGCCTCCTAAGTCCGCGCGGTCTGCTGCGGCCCGTCCGACAGGGCGCGGCAGGCTGCCAAGAGCGGTTCGTCGTCCGCGAACCAGCGATGCAGGTTCGCGACCGCCGCGTCCGACAGCGTGCGCACCTGGGTTTCGGGCGCCCGATGGGCCGAGTCGCCGGTGGGCAGCCGGCACTCGATGGAGAGTCCCAGGAGCCCCTTCAACCGCTCGAAGTCTGCCGGCAGCGTCTCGGTCCAGCCGATGAGCAGTATCCGGTCGCGTCGGGCTTTGAGCGACTCGGCGTCGCCCAGCCAGTCGGCGAGCCGAGTCCCTACGATGCGGACCTCGCGCATGGCGCGATCCGCCTCCTCGCGAGTGGCGGCGTCCTCGGCATACAGGCCCAGCGCCAGATCCTGGGGAGTCGGGAATATGGTGAGCGCGCGGCGCTCCTGCGGGGAAAGCGGGACGTCGTAGCGCGGGCGGCCCTCCCGCAGACGGCCGTTGAAGCCGGAGACGAAACGCGGCGCTGTGTCACGCACGAAGAAGACGACCTCATCTCGCGGCGGGATGTCCACCAGGCGGACCGAGTGCCCGTGGAAGACCATGCGCACACCCTTCGGCTTGGGACAGCTCGCCAGCGCATCCTTCAGTGCCGTGCCACCCGTCTTGCGGATGTGAAGCACGTGCACTACCCGCTGGCGTCGCGCCCGCCCGATGAAGGAGGCGACGCGCGGCCGCCGGCGGGGATACCAGGCGCGGAAGCGACCCTTCGCGCGGAGGACGATCCGGCGGATGCCCGTCCGGCGGAGCACCGCGCGTCCGAGGTAGCGCGGATCGGTGAGTGCCCTGCGCAGCTTCTGTCCGATGCTCCTGCGCTGGCGGCCATCCCTCCGCCGCGTCGTAGACTCGGTCACCCGGCGAATGCTAGCAGCGCGAACGCCTGGCGCCCGGCTGGCCCACCCACCAACCGAGCACGCCCATGAAAAGCCCCAAGGTCTTCGGCATCGGCTTCCACAAGACCGCCACCACCTCGCTGGCCACGGCGCTCCGGCTGCTGGGCTATCGCGTCACCGGGCCGAACGGGGTCCGCGATCCAGACATCGCCCGCACGGCCAGACCGCTGGCCTTCCGGCTGGCGGAGCGCTTCGATGCCTTCCAGGACAATCCTTGGCCCATCCTCTACCGCGAGCTGGACCAGCGCTATCCGGGGAGCAGGTTCGTGCTGACGGTGCGGCCTTCGGAGGAGTGGATCCGGAGCGTGGTGCACCATTTCGGGGCGGAGACCACACCCATGCGGCGATGGATCTACGGCGCCGGAGCGCCGCTGGGGAACGAGACGGCCTTCCTGGCCCGCTACGAACGGCACAACCGGGAGGTCCAGGAGCACTTCCGCGACCGTCCTGCGGACCTGCTGGTGCTGCGCATCACCGCCGGCGAGGGCTGGGAAAGACTGTGCCCCTTCCTGGGCGACCCCGTGCCCGAGGCACCCTTTCCCCATGTCAATGCCGCGGCCGCGCGCGATGCCGGACCGCGCGATGCCGGTCCGCGCGACGCCGGGTCGATGACGCCTTCCGACTAGACTTCGCGCGATGCAGCCCTCCATCCACACGCGGACCCACGGCGGAAACCGGGTGTGACCGTCCGCATCTCGGGGATCATCAACACCCGCAACGAAGCGACCAACGTCCGCTACTCCGTGGCCTCGCTCGCGAGCTGGTGCGACGAGGTCATCGTGATGGACCAGGACAGCGCCGACGGGACGGCGGAGATCGCCCGAGCGGCGGGAGCCAGCGTGCTGTCGCACCCCCACACAGGCTTCGTCGAGGCGGCGCGGAAGGCTGCCGTGGATGCCGCCACGGGCGACTGGCTGATGGTCCTGGATGCCGACGAGCTGGTGCCGCCCGACCTCGGGCCCGTACTGCGTGAGATCGCCCAACGGGGCGACGCGGACGTGGTGATGATCCCGCGCAAGAACATCATCCTGGGTCAGTGGCTGCGCTACGGGCAGTGGTGGCCCAACCGGAAGCCACGCTTCTTCCGCCGCGACGCGATGGACATCAATGACCGTATCCACGCCGGTCTGATGCCCCTGCCCGGTGCGCGGCGGCTGTCGCTGCCCGAGCGCGAGGATCAGGCACTCTGGCATTTCTCGTATGACAGCCTGGAGGACCTGCTGGAGAAGACCAACCGCTACACATCGGTCGAGGCTCGCCAGCGGGTCGGGCGTAGCCGCCCCATGAGCACCAAGCGGCTGTTCCGCGCCGCCGCACGGAGCTTCTGGCGCGAGTACGTTCGGGGCGGAGGACGGCGCGATGGGTACACCGGCCTGATCGTCGCGGTGATCCGTTCCTTCTACTGGTTCCTGATCGTGGGCAAGACCTGGGACGAGCCCGCGCGACTATCCCGCCCGCACGAGTACGAGCTGGCCAAGGTGCGGCTGCTCGGCCTGGCAGCCGAAACGGGGACGGACGAGGATGCCGCCGGAGATGCCGTCGCGGGCCGGTCGGCTCCCGTGGCAGGTTAGCGGGCGATCATGGACACCCAGCCGGTCTTCATCGTGGGTCTGCCGCGATCCGGCACCACGCTCCTCACGGCCATGCTGGGTGCTCACCCGGCCTTCGCCTGCGGGCCCGAGACGGCCTTCTTCATGCGCCTGCCGCGCGACACGTCCGACCTTCTGGACCCTGCTCACTGGCCGGTCCGCGCGGTCGAGCACCTGTCGAGCAACCAACGCCGCGGCGTGCCCTTCTA
>JBBSMF010000191.1:0-4120 GCA_038233295.1 Candidatus Limnocylindrales bacterium
CTCCCACGGCGGCCCTGCCGCCCGCCCAACGGACGATGAGCGGGGCGGCGCGGTCGGCGCCGAGGCGCGCCAGGCGGCTCTCCTGTCCCTTCTCGAAGCGCAGGCTCGCCTCACTGCGCAGCCCGTAGGCCTGCGCAGTGCGCCGGATCGACACCGGCTCGAAGAGGGCCGACTCCACGATCACCCGGGTGGTCCCCTCCCCCACCTCGGACGTGGCGCCACCCATCACCCCAGCGATGGCCAGCGGGCCGTTGGGGTCGGCAATGACCAGCGTGTCCCGAGTCAGATCGCGCGCCACATGGTCCAGTGTCTGCAGCCGCTCCCCCGGGTGTGCCGTACGGACGATGAGGTGACCCTCCGCCACGGCGGCTGCATCGAACGCGTGGACCGGCTTGCCCAGCTCCAGCATCACGTAGTTCGAGGCGTCGACCACGTTCGAGACCGGACGCACGCCGGCGGCCATGAGGCGCACCTGCACCGCGATGGGTGAAGGACCGACCGACACCCCGTCGAGGTAACGGGCCACGAATCGGGGACAGCGCATCACATCCATGACCGTGACGCTCAGGTGGTCGCTCGTCGCGTCGCCCGCCTCTGGGACCTCGATGAGCGGCTCACGAACGGTGGCGCCCGTGGCTGCCGCCACTTCCCGGGCAAGGCCCAGCATCGACAGGGCGTCACCGCGATTCGGCTTCACATCGATGTCCAGGATGGTGTCGCCCAGCAGCGCCGAGAGCGGCTCTCCCAGCGGGCTCTCATCGTCCAGGATGAGGATCCCGTCGGCGTCCGGCGTGAGGCCCAGCTCCGCGCCGGAGCAAAGCATGCCCTCGCTCTGCGTGCCGGCGATGCGCGTCACCTCTATGCGTCTATCGCCCGGCAGCACGGCGCCAGGCAACGCCACCGGCACCCGCTGCCCGACCTCGATGTTCGTGGCGCCGCAGACGATGGACAGCTCCGGCTGGCCTGCGCCCGTCCTCACCCTGGTGAGCGAGAGGCGCTTGGAGCTCGGATGGACATGGACGTCCAGGAGCTCGCCGACCACGACCGAGGACCAGTCGCTTCCCAGCCGCTCGATGCCCTTCACTTCCATCCCCAGCAGGGTCAGACGCTCGGCCAGCGCATCCGGTGAGAGATCGATGTCCACGAGCTCGCGCAGCCAGGACAGGGGCACGCGCATCTAAAACCTCTCCAGGAAGCGCAGGTCATTGGCCAGGAACACGCGCAGGTCGCTGATCCCGTAGCGCAGCATGGCGATCCGGTCGATGCCCATCCCGAAGGCGAAGCCCTGGTAGCGCTCGGGGTCGATGCCGCCGTTGCGCAGCACGACCGGGTGGACCATGCCGGCACCCAGGATGGTCATCCAGCCGCTCCGGCCACAGGCCGGGCAGCCGGTGCCCTCGCAGGATACGCACCCGATGTCGAAGGCGACCGACGGCTCCGTGAAGGGGTAGTAGCCGGGTCGGAAGCGGGTCGCCCGGTCGTCCCCGAACATGGCGTGAGCGAACTCGTCCAGCAGGCCGCGCAGATGCGCCATGGAGGTCCCCTCATCCACCATCAGCCCTTCCACCTGGAAGAATTCGGAGCCGTGGCTTGCGTCGACCGCCTCATAGCGGTAGCAGCGACCCGGCGTGAGGACGCGGATGGGTGGTGTCATCTCGCCCATCGCACGGATCTGACCGGGCGAAGTGTGGGTCCTCAATAGCAGCCGGCTGCCATCCGGCAGCGGCGTCGCATCGCCGGCTGGTGGCTGGACGTAGATGGTGTCCCAGAGGTCACGGGCCGGGTGATCGGCGGGGATGTTGAGCGCCTCGAAGTTGCGCTCGTCGGTCTCCACCTCCGGGCTCTCATAGACCACGAAGCCGTACCGTCCGAAGAAACGCTCGATCTCACGCTCGGTCTCGACGATGGGGTGCAGCGATCCCCGCCGCAGCGGACGTCCGGGGAGCGTGACGTCCAGCCGCTCGCCTGCCATGCGCACGTCCAGCGCGATGGAGTCGAGGCGATCCCGGCGAAGCGCCACGGCACGCTCCAGCTCCTCGCGGATCGGGTTGGCCAGGGCACCGACGCGGGGACGATCCTCGGCGGGCAGTGCGCCGATGCCGCCGAGCAACGTACGAAGCTCTCCCTTGCGCCCCAGGAAGGCAGCCTCTACCTGTTCCAGGCTGGGCGGGTCACTCGTCTCGCCCACCGCAGCGAGCGCCCGTTCGCGGAGCGCGGACAGCCGGGCGGCGAAGGCCTCCAGGTCCACGAGTGGCGAGATATGCGCTGACCGGCCGGTCAGCCGGCCTTCGCGACCTCAGCGATCCGCGCGAACGTGATCGGGTCGCGTACGCAGATGTCGGCCAGGACCTTGCGGTCGAGGGTGACGCCGGCCTGCTTCAGCCCGTTGATGAGACGGCCGTAGGTGAGGCCCTGCTCCCGCGCCGCAGCGTTCAGCCGCACGATCCAGAGTGCCCGCATCTGGCGCTTGCGCTGCTTGCGACCCGCGTAGGCGTAGGCCATCGCATGGAGCTGCGCCTCGCGCGCCGGCTTGATGAGCTTCGAACGAGTGCCCCGCCGGCCCTCGGCCGCCTTCAAGAGACGCTTGTGACGCTTGTGTGCGGCGACGCCGCGCTTGACTCGTGCCATGACGCTGTCGCGCTCCTAGAGGTACGGCAGCAGGCGCCGGACCTGCTCCGCGTGCGTGGGGTTCAGTATCGCCTTCCCAGCGTAGCGGCGGGTCCGCCGTGAGGACTTGATCTGGAGGTGGTGGCCCCGCCATGCCCGGACGCGATAGACCTTGCCACTGCCGGTTACGCCGAAGCGCTTCGCCGTCGCCTTGTGGGTCTTCATCTTGGGCACGGTGCCTAACCTCCTGCCGGCTCGGCGGCCGGTACACGTTCTTGCGGGGCGGGAGCGACCTTCGGAGGTGCCGGAGCGACCTTGGTCTTCGTCGGGATGTTGACCGCCGCGACCGGCGTAGTTTCTTCGGGCTTCTCCGCTGGTTCTTCGGCCTCCCTCGCCGCGACGGGCGGTGCCTGGCCTCCCCGTGCCTCCTCGGCATCCGGTCGACCCGCAGGTTCATGACTCTTTGGCTTGTGTGTCGATGTCACTACCATGGACATCGATTTTCCTTCGAGCACCGGCGGACGCTCCACCGTACCGTGATCCTTGATCAGATCACCGAAGCGAAGAAGCAGGTCACGCCCGAGGTAGGCGTGGCTCACCTCGCGGCCGCGGAACCGACAAGTCACCTTGACGCGATCGCCTTCCTCCAGGAACTGGATCGCGCGCCGGACCTTCGTGTCGAAGTCGCCCTTGCCGATCTTGGGTGCGATCCGGATCTCCTTGAACTCGACCGAACGCTGGTGGCGTCGGGCCTCCTTCTCTCGTCGGGCCTGCTCATACTTGAACTGGCCGTAATCGAGGAGTCGAGCCACCGGCGGCACGGCCATGGGCGCGACCTCTACCAGGTCGTACCCTCGGTCCTGCGCTAAGCGGAGGGCGTGGCCCGTGGGCATCACCCCGAGCTGGGTTCCCTCTTCGTCCACGACCCGTAGCTGGGGTACGCGGATCATGTCGTTGATGCGCAGGTCTCGACTCAGGCTGGATCCCTCATGCGTCGGTTCGTTCGGTTCGTTCCGCGGCCCGCCAAGACATGAGCCACGATGGGCCGTGACCGAAGCGGGACTATAGCACGGGCGTTCGTAGCTCGCGATGGTGTTGCGATGTCTATCAGGGCAACGGTCCCGCCTCCAGCCACCACGCGTACAGTCCGGCGAACGAGCGGTTCGCCGCCTGCGCACGGCCCATGATCGAGACGCGTTCGTCCGTCCAGTAGATGGTCGCGACGTCATCCTGGAGGACGCACAGCAGGCGTCCCACCTCGATCCCGTCGACGGTGTACGGCCCCTCGCCGGGCTCCATCTGGCAGCTGCTGCCGGTCGCCTCTGCGTGGGCAGCCACCAGCGCGTCATAGACCCTGGTCATGGTGGCCTGGTCCGCGTACTGAAGGTACGTGGTCACCGGCATCTCTGGCGTGGCGCAGTTCACCGCAACGGTGGCTGCCAGATCCGCGCGAGTCACCGTTCGGCAGAGGTCGCGCAGGGACTCAGGTACGTGCAGCAGGAGCGCGTCGACA
>JBBSMF010000192.1:0-4119 GCA_038233295.1 Candidatus Limnocylindrales bacterium
ACGCGATGGCTCGCCGCACCAAGGCCCGGTTCCCGCAAGGCGAGCGGCTGCTCGACCGGCGCGCCACCGGGGGCGCTGCCACCTGATCGACCAGGTCGCCGAGGCGGCGACAGCCAGCGACCAGCCTCCCTCCTCCCTGGGCCGGCGCGGTCCGTCCGCGTTTCACCGTCTCAACCCGCTCACGAAGCTGCTACTGGCCACGGTCACGGCGGTGGCCGCGGTGATCCTCGGCGGCATCGTCGGACCGATACTGCTGCTCGTGATCGCCGTCGGCGTGCCTGCGGCGAGCGCCGGCGTCTTGGCGCGCCTCCTGCGAACGTCGCTGTTCCTTTCGCTGCCCATCGGTATCAGCGCACTGCTCGTCAATCTGTTCTTCTTCCCCGGCGGCCGCGACCTTCTCTTCCAGATCGGACCCATCACCGCCACGCGGGAAGGTCTGGGCTTCGCGCTGGAGATCCTGGCGCGCATCCTGGCCGTCTCCGGTGGCATCACCCTCTTCTACCTCACCACACCTCCCAATGAGCTGGTGACCGATCTGGAGCGACGGGGCGTCTCCCCTCGCCTCGCGTTCGTCGCCAGCGCGTCGGTCCAAACGGTCCCGGCCATGCTTGAGCGAGCGCACACGATCATCGCCGCTCAGCGGGCACGCGGCCTGGACACGGAGGGCGGGATCAGGCGCCGCCTGCGCGGTCTCCTGCCCATCGTCGGCCCGGTGATCATGGGTTCCATCGCCGAGGTGGAGGAACGGTCGATGGCGCTGGAGGCACGCGGATTCACGCGGCCCGGTCGGCGCACGCTCCTGTGGGCGCCGGCCGATCCACCGATCGAGCGACTCGTTCGCTGGCTGCTCGTGCTCGCCCTGGTGAGCCTCGTCGCGGCTCGCGCGACGGGCGTCCTGGGACGGCTGCCCTGAGCAGCCGGTCCTGAGCTGCCGACGCTGATTCACCCATGTTGATCCTCGAGTCGGTCACCTACCGGTACGCCGGGGCTGAGCGCCCTTCGCTGTACGACATGGACCTGCAGCTCGAGGACGGTGAGGTGGTCGGCGTGGTGGGCGCCAGCGAGGCGGGCAAGACCACGCTCTGCCTGGTAGCCAGCGGCCTGGCGCCGAGGGCCATCCGTGGCACCCTCACGGGCCGGCTGCTCATCGATGGACGGGATGTCGCCGCTGACCGGATGCACGAGCTGGCGGCGCGGATCGGGGTCTGCTTCCAGGATCCCGCCACACAACTGTCCGGCGTCAACGCGACGGTCTTCGAGGAGGTCGCCTTCGGGCCGATGAACCTGGGGCTGCCACTTGCTGAGGTCCTTACGCGTACGAAGGAGGCGCTCTCGGCGCTGGGCATCGACCATTTGTCCGAACGCGAGCCAGCCCGACTCTCCGGGGGTCAGATGCAGCTGGTGGCCATCGGGGGGCTGCTGGCCATGCGGCCGGCCCATCTCGTGCTGGACGAGCCGACGGCACAGCTCGATCCAGCCGGCACACTGCTGGTGGCCAAGGCCCTGGCCAGGCTCGCGTCCGGCGGCGCCTCGATCCTCATCAGCGAGCAGAAGACGGACCTGCTGGTGCGCATCTGTGATCGGGTCGTGGCCCTGGAACAGGGCCGCGCGCGGCTCAGCGGACCCGCTGCATCGGTGCTGGCCGACCCGACGCTCGAGACGCTGGGCATCGCTGAGCCAGCGGCGGTGCGACTCCAGCGTCGAGCATCGCAGGCCGGCATCGACCGCGCGCGCTACGACGAAGTACTTCCATGATCTCGCTGAGGGTGGAAGGCGTCGTGCACGTCTACCGCGAGAGCGCCGTCCGAGCGCTCGACGGGGTAGACCTGAGCATCGACCCCGGCGAGCGGGTCGCCCTGGTGGGCCAGAATGGCAGCGGCAAGACGACCTTGGTTCGCCACCTCAACGGGCTCCTGCGGCCGGCCTCTGGGCGTGTCCTGATCGACGGTGCCGATGCCGCGGGCCTCCGCGTGGCGCAACTGGCCCGGTCGGTCGGCCTTGTCTTCCAGGACCCGGACCGTCAGATATTCGCTGGCAGCGTGCGTTCGGAGGTCGAGTTCGGTCCCCGGAACCTGCGTTTCTCCGACGCCCAGCGCGGCACCGCCGTAGAGGAGGCCCTGGCCGCGGTCGGCCTGACAGAGGAGGCCGCGACCAATCCCTACGACCTGGGTGGATCACGGCGCAAGCTGCTGGCGTTGGCCTCCGTGCTGGCGATGCAGACGCCTGTTCTGGTCCTGGATGAGCCGACCACCGGTCAGGATCTACGCGGTGTCGCGCGGGTCCGGCAGGTGATCGAGACGGCCCATGCCGCCGGGCAAACGGTGCTCGCCATAAGCCACGACATGCATTTCGTGGCGGAGAACTTCGAGCGGGTGGTCGTGCTGCGGGCGGGCCGCGTCATCCTGGACGGTCCGCCGGCCGAGGTGTTCGCGGAACGCTCTTGGCCTTTGCTCCAGTCGGCCTTCCTGGAGCCGCCGCTGGCGGCTCGTGCCGGCGCACGGCTGAGCCTCGGCTCGACACCGACCGACGCCTCTCTCATCGCCGCACTCGCCTCCGAGCGGCGACCGTAGCGCCAGCCGCAGCATCTCCTCAGGCGCCGACGCGCAGCGAGACCTCCGTGGCCTGCCCGTCGGTCAGCGTCCAGCCGCGGATCTCCGGAGCCTCTCCAGCCAGGGAGCAGATCAGGTAGAGGCTGTCAGGGTAGAAGGCCAGGCCCAGGTCGGTCACGGATGGTTCGGCCGGCGAAGCGACGTGGGAATGGAAGATGCCCCACACGACCTCGTCGCGGTCATCCAGCTCCAGCATCGCGCTGAGCTGCTCCTGGGGATCGATCAGGTACCGGTATGGTGACTCGGCGGCGTTGCGCAGTGGCAGGAATCGCGTCGGCTGGCCACCGGCGGAGGCCGGCGCAGCGCCCGCCAGCAGGCCGCACGCCTCGTTCGGCCGGCAGGCCAGGGCCCAGTCCAGCAGCTCGGCGAGGAGGGCTGGGGCGAGAAGCGCCTCCTGCCTGTCGGTGGCGCCGCTGGAGCGCTCGGCTTCCGCCCGTTCCTCACTCAGTCCCGTGCCGGCCGCGGCGGCCTCTCGCCAAGCGTCATCGGGTGGACGGTCCGGATCGCTCACCGTTCCGCCGCCTCCGCCCCCGCGCCGACCCGCTCGATGAGAACCTCGTTGGCGCGGTTGCCGCCCACCGAGCGCACGGTCAGGTGGTGGTCGTCCAGCTCGATCCGATCATCCACCTCTGGGAAACGGCCTAACTGCTCCGTGATGAGCCCGTTGAGCGTCGCGGCACTGGTGGAGACACCGGCCAGGCGCAGTCCGTAGCGGGTCTCCAGGCTGCGCAGGCTCTCGATGCCCCTGACGGAGAGCGCACCGCCGTCGCTCTTGGCCGGCACCCGCTGCGCGGGATCGACCAGGCCGCGCATCACGTCGGTCAGCGTCAGCACTCCCTCCGTGCCGCCGTGCTCGTCCACGACCAGGGCGATCTGCTGCCGCCGGCCCTGGAGGATGGCCAGCACGGTCTCCAGCGAGGCCTGCTCGAAGAGCGCCACGATGGGCCGCACCAGCGGAAGCCACGCCTCGGGTCCCTGCTCGTCGCTCAGCTCCCGCCCACAGAGGTCGGTGATGTTGAGGAAGCCGAAGACGTCGTCCAAGCTCTCGCGGTAGACGGCGTAGCGCACGTGGGGGGAACGCCGGGCGGCATCCATCAGCTGACCCACGGTCATGTCGGCGGCCAAAGCCACCATCTCAGAGCGTGGCCGCATCACGTCCCGGGCGCTCAGCTCACCGAACAAGAGCGCGTTGCGAACGGTGCCCGGTCTGACGCCCAGCAGGCCCGCCTGCGCGCTGGCCTCGATCGATTCCGCAAGCTCGATGATGCCCGAGCTGCGATGGTGGCTGGCCATCCCGGCCTGGATGCCGAACGGCCGCAGGATGAGCCGCCCGATGCCGTTCAGCAGGAGAGTCACCGGCCGCAGCACGAGAGCCATGATCTCGACCGGGATGGACAGGATGCGCGCGGTCCTCTCCGGGTAACGCAGCGCGATGGACTTGGGCACCAGCTCGCCGAAGATCATCTGGAGCGAGATGAGGAAGGTGAAGGCGAGCACGCCGGAGATCACC
>JBBSMF010000193.1:0-4076 GCA_038233295.1 Candidatus Limnocylindrales bacterium
CGGCTTCACGGCGCTGTACACGGCCTACGTGACCTCCGCCCGCTGCCTCATCCCAGAGGTGCCCTTCGACCTGGAGCACCTGCTGGAGATCCTGGTCGAGGATCGCCAGCTCAACCCCAGCCACTACGCCTTCGTCATCGCTGCCGAGGGCGCCGTCTGGCGCGGCGGCACCATCCAGGAGGTCGGGGAGGCGGACGCCTTCGGTCATCGGCACAAGGCCAACATCGCGGAGGTCCTGGCCGACGAGATCAAGGCACGTACGCGTATCGAGACCGTCTTCTCCGAGCTGACCTATGACCTGCGCTCCGGCGAGCCCGACTCGCTCGACCAGATGGTGGCCATCACCTTCGCCAACGTGGCCATGGACCTCATCGCGGAGGGCATGCGCGGACGCATGGTCGGCATACGCGACGGAAAGTATTCGCACTCCGGGTTGCCGGATCCCGCGCTTGGCGCGCGCCACGTGGACGTGGACCTGATGTACAACGCGGCACGCTACCGTCCGCACTACACGGGCCTGCTGGGCCACCCACTGCTGCTGGGGCAGTCGCTGGCGCCCGAGGAGTAGGGCTTCCCAACGGGGGCGCGCGACGATGACCGGATCCGCGCCGTGATGCTCGGACAAGCGCCGTGACGCCCGCGGCCGAGAACCGCCTGCGCCGCGTCTCGCTGGCCGTTGGTCTGGCGCTGGCGGCTCTGATGCTCGTGGCCATCGGCTGGAGCGCCGGACCGTTCATGCCCGACTCGTTCGGACCTGGCCAAGATGCGCGATCGTACTGGGTGGTGAGCCTGGACGATCCCTACGCCTTCGGGCTGGTGGGAGAGGAGAGCGCCTTTCCCTACTCGCCGGCCTTCCTCCAGGCAATGACGCCCATCCGCGTCCTGGAATGGGTCCCCTTCCTGGTGGTCTGGACCGGCTTGTTGATGGCCGCCCTGCTGGTGATGGTCGGGCCGATCCTCTTCGCCCCCATGCTGGCCCTCACCTTCATCGACCTGTGGGGCGGGAACATCCACCTGCTGCTCGGTCTGGCCATCGTGCTCGGGTTCCGGTGGCCGGCTGCCTGGGCCTTCACGTTGCTAAGCAAGGTCACGCCGGGCATCGGGCTGCTGTGGTTCGCAGCGCGGGGGGAGTGGCGCGCGCTGGGGGTGGCCGTGGGCACGGCCGCGGTCATCGGGGCGATATCGCTGGCAGTGGCGCCCGACATCTGGGTCGACTGGTTCCGGTTCCTGGAAGGCTCGACGGGGCGCAGCACGGTGGGTTACTCCCTCCCCGTCCCGCTCTGGGTGCGCCTGCCGCTGGCTGCCGTGGTCGTGGTGGTGGCAGCGCGCTCCGATCGGCGCTGGCTGCTGCCGGTGGGCGTCCTGATGGCGCTGCCGGTCATCTGGTGGGGCAGCTTCGCCATCCTATCCGCCTCCGTCGCGCTGGAGCGGAGGCGGATAGAGGAGTGGGTCCTGCGGCGAACGACGATCAGGGGCTAGCGGGTCTCGTCGGCGGTTCCCTGGCCCACCTTGCCGGTGGCGCCTCCGTGGGCGGGACCCTCGGTCACCGTGGCCTCGTCATCGTCCGCGCCCTCGCCGGCCAGCGGTTCCTCGGCGAAGGATTCGGTGACGGCATCGCCGCCGTCCTCGGGCGCCATCTCGTCGGCTCGGTCCGGGGTCATCTCATCTGTCATCGGGTCATGCCTCCTTGGCCACATCTTCGCGGGCTGACCTTCGGAGTGGCAGCCCTGGGACTCGTCCGGACATGGCAGCAGCGTTGCATCGGCGAGGCCGCATGCGTTGGGCGCTGTGCTGTCCGTTGGCTGGCGCGCGGGGTCGCCGCCTGACATCCGCGCATACAGGTCGCGTTAGCCGGAGGTGAGAGTCGCGCGGCGGGCCCGGATGAGCGAGCGCAGCATGACTTACGCTCGGGCGCGACCGTGACTCCCGGCCACATGTCGGTCCTCGTCGGCTGTTGGCAGGGTAGCGGCTGGGTGTGCGCTGGCTAGCGCTTCCCGGATGCGCCTATGACAGGGAATTGACCGGCGTGCTCCGAGCCGTGTCCACGGACGTGAGTAGGACTCGGGGAGGATCGGGTTCGTGTCATCCCCGCGGCCAGGGCTGCATCAGGGCCTTTGCCAGCGCCGGTGGGGTCCACCCGTTCGTACATCGCTCAGATCAGGCGAGGCCCGCGAGGCCGATGGCCACGCCCAGGGAGTTCGGCAGAAAGTCGTTGATATCCACGGCCATCGAAGGAGGATATCGGCTGGCCACCACGCTGGCGGGCAGCGGACCAGGCCGTTATACCGTGCTACTATTCGGTAGCATGGAGTCGCATGAGCAGGCCGGCAGAGCCTCGTGATCGTCCTGGCCGCGGGCCTGTTCATCGCTCTCGTCACGATGCGCATCCTCGGCGGACGCGTGCAGGACATCGCGCGACGGCGGCTCGTTCTGGGGCTCGCGACCGCCGCGGCACTGATGGGCTGGGTCACCCTGGCCTATATGGTTTCGGGAACCACCTACCAGGGCGCGGCGATCTCACTGGACGGAAGCGGGGATATGGTCCAGCGCGAGTACACGCAAAGCCTCGTCGACATGGGCATCGCTCCGCTGACCGCCGTCGTGCTGGTCGCCGAAGCCGTCTCGTTCGGGACACTCCTGTTGGGAGCGGCAGGACACGCTGCGCACTGGCGATCGGGCATCTGGTTGATGGCAGGATCCCTGGTAGCTCCGGTGACTATCGCCTTCGTGAGCTTCGGTCTGGCTGCGCTCATCCCGGCCGTCGTGTTGGCTTTCGCCGCTGCGGTCCTGGCGTTCTCGCGCGGTCGAGAGCGGCGCCGTCCCCCTGGCCTCCCTGGCGCTGGTCCATGGTCCGGGTGATCGGAGGGCGTCGTCCGCCGGGATGAGGATCCAGTGACCGGTCCTACCAGATGGTCAGCCTTCGGGGATGCCGATGACGATGGCGGGAGGGGTCCCAACGGTGCGTACCTGTCCCGCCAGTCCTCGAGCCACGAGCGCGTGGGCACGGTCACGATGATCCGCTCATGTTCGGCCAGCCAGGCCAACTCGAACCAGGTGATAGCAGCCACCGCGAGCTCGTCATCGCCCTCGACCGCTTGCGCCGCTGACCGACTGAGCCGTTCTGGATCGGCGGACCACCAGTGCACGACGTGAGAGTCGAGATCGATTGGCGCGCCCGGCGGGACTCGAACCCACGACCTTCAGGTCCGCAACCTGACGCTCTATCCACTGAGCTACGGGCGCACTGGCGGAGAGGGAGGGATTCGAACCCTCGGAGCAGGTTGCCCCACTCAACGGTTTAGCAAACCGTCGCACTAGGCCTCTATGCGACCTCTCCGAACGGGGCGAAAGGGATGATAGCACGAGGGTTTCGGCCCTCTTCGCGGGCGGATCGGCCGAGCGAGTATCCTTGGCTCTCCTCACGCCTCGGGGCCTGGTCGCGCGTTCGCAGCCAGCTTCGCGGGCCCGTCGGGCCACCCGGCCACGCCAGCTCCGGGCGTGGCACAGGCTGAGGGACTGGTCCTGTAAACGAGCGTGGCGGGGTCTCCGTCGCGAGAAGAGGTATCGCATCCTATGGCCAAGCGCGTCGTCCTCATCGGCCATCCCGTCGAGCGGTCGCTGGCGGGCGCCCTCCAGCAGGCGGCCTTCGACGCGTCCGGGATCGGCGCCTCCTACGAACCGCTCGATCGCCTTCTCATCGACCTTCCCGCGGCCATCAACGAGCTGCGCGCCGACGACTACCTGGGCGCCAACATCACGGTCCCCTACAAGGAACGCGTGGTGCCCATGCTCGATCGCATGACCGACGAGGCGCAGCACACCGGCGCGGTCGATACCATCACGCGCGAAGGCAGCAAACTGATCGGCCACAACACGGATGTGCTGGGCTTCCGCCCGGCGCTGGACGCCTTGGTGGGCAAGCAGAAGATGCCCAAGACGGCCGTGGTGCTGGGCGCCGGCGGCGGCGCACGCGCAGTGGTCTACGGCCTCATCACACAGGGCTTCCAGCGGATCATCGTGTTCAACCGTCACCTGCATCGGGCGGAGGGCATGGTCAAGCACTTCGGCCGGACCGC
>JBBSMF010000194.1:0-4043 GCA_038233295.1 Candidatus Limnocylindrales bacterium
GTAGCCGGCCTGCAAACCCGCTCTGGTGGTCGATACGAGGCGCTCAGGCACGTAGTCGGCGGGTAACCGGAAGGTCGGATCGAGCAACGTGATCGCCCACTGATCCTGTTCCGCGTTGCGCGCGGCTCGATCGATGAAGCGGCACTCCGGCAGCGGCTTCGGGGAAGCGATAGGAGACGGGTCGTCAGAGGGCGTTGGTGCTGGCGTGGCCCTTGGTGGTCCCGTCGACGGTTCGGAGGACGGGGCAACCGACACAGGTGGCGTCGACGCCGGCGAGGGCATCTGGGGAACATCCACGCGGACCGCGGGCTGCGTGCCGGGTGCTGATGGCTGCTGAGTCGCGGACGGGAAAGGACCTGACGGAGACGACGTGGCAGCGGGCTCGGCGACGCAGCCCCATGCCAGCGTGCTCACGATGAGCAGTCCCAGGAGCGGACGGGTTCGAAGCCGGCCGCCTCTCAGGACGGTGCGGATGCGGCCACGAGCGGCGCCATGGGTCACGCGGCGGCCTCCGTGGCGACGGGCGACGACGTCCCGGGCGCGGCATCGGGCAAGAGGCGCGAGAAGACCTCGTTGCTCAGCAGCCGACCCGATCCGGACAGTCGGATACGGCCGCTCCCGCACTCCAGGATTCCCGCTTTCAGGCCCCACGCCAAGCCCGGTGCCAGCAGCGGATCGGACGACAGCGCCTCATCCACGCCGCTCGCCAACCGGAGACCAAGGATCACACCCTCGGCCCGTGCCGTGGCTCCGTCCAGCGTCTCCCGGCCACCCGGCGGCAGCTCGGCCTGCGACCCATCCCGGGGCAGCAGCGCGGCGAGATACGCGTCGAGCCGCGCGGCGTTCCAGCGGCGCTCGAGGGCGCCGTCGAATGCGTGGGCGCCAGGCCCGACAGCCTCGTACGGCTCCCGCTGCCAGTAGGCCAGGTTGTGCCGGCACTCCCGGCCCGGACGCGCCCAGTTGGACAGCTCGTAGCCGCCATACCCGGCGGCTGCCAGTCGCGTCCGCGCCAAGGCGTAGAGCTCTACCGCCAGATCCTCATCCTGCTCCCGTCGCGCCCGGCCGCGCCACGCTCGAGCGCCGGAGCGGAGCGGTAGATGGTCCCCGGTCGGCCCGGTGAGTGACTCGGCCTCCGGATCGTCCAGGGTCAGCGCGTAGGCCGAGATGTGGTCGGGCGTCAGCGCGATGGCGCCGTCAAGCGTGGCCTGCCACGTTCCGACGGTCTGACTCGGTATGTCGTAAAGCAGGTCGAGTGAGACATCGTCGAAGCCGGCCGCGCGCGCCGCGGCCATCGCGCCGGCGACATCGGCCGGGCCATGTCGGCGGCCCAGCCGCTTGAGCTCGCTCGGGTCAAGGGACTGCACGCCCAGGCTCAGCCGGTTCACGCCCGCCGCACGGAAGCCGGCCAGATCGCCGCGGTCCGCGACGCCGGGGTTCGCCTCCGTGGTGACTTCCGCGCCGGTCGCGATGCCGAACCGGCGGTCCACCCGCTCAAGCAGCTCCTGGATGACCGCCGCGGGAAGGAGGGACGGTGTCCCACCGCCCAGGTACAGGCTCTCCAAAGGCGGCCGGCCCGCGCCGAAGCGCGCATCCAGGAGGTCAGCACGCAGTTCGAGCTCCACCAGCAGAGCCGCCACGAACGTGCCCACCCGGCTCGCCGGCCCGTGCGCGTCCCGCCCGCTGTACACCACGAAGTCGCAGTAGGGACAGAGCGAGAGGCAGAATGGAACGTGGACGTAGAGCGCGACCGGCGGCTGGGCCTCCACGAGGACGCGCGTCAGCCGGGCCGTACCTGCCGGAGCCGGCCGGGGTTCGCCGGCATATCCGGTGCCCTGTTCGGGTCGACCACGACCTCCCACCCATCGGGCGGAAGCGAGTGACCCAGCTCCTCCTCCGGCTCGTAGCCGCGCGGCCGCACCTGTCCCGCGTGCCCCGTGGCCATGAAGATGGCGAAGCGCGTGATGGCATGACCCACGAAGGCAGCACCGATGCCTGCCGTCTCCACCGTCAGGAACCCGGCCACCAGCCCGACGCCGATGGAGATGGCCAGCATGGACCTGCTCCGGCCCGGCGCCCCGAGGCGCGTGGCCAGCCCGTATAGGACCGCCTGGAAAGCGATGGCCAGCTCCAGCGGCCAGTCGTAAGCCAGCGTCAGGCCCAGGATGATGCCGCGGAAGAGCGCCTCGTCCAGGAAGCTCGTGCCGATGCAGTTGACGATGGCGCCGGGGTAGTGTCGGGCGGGCGGTAGCCGGAAGCGGCGGTATCGATACCAGGCCAGGACGAAGGCGACCAGCGTCCCGCCAACGCCGAACATCAGCCCCAGTCCGATGGCCTCCTGGCGATCCATGCCCAGGTCCAGGCGAAGTTGCGTGATGGGCAGCGGGTGGATCAGATAGATGGCCACGACCAGGAGCGCACCCATGCCATACCACGCCAGCCGGCGGAACCAGCCCCGGAGTCCGCCCCGGGCTCGCTCGTCGTCGTACTCGGCGGTGCCGAAGCGAGATGCGTCGAAACGCAGCAGCAGCAGCAGGCCGACGAAGGCGATCAGCAGCAGGAAACGCAGAGAGTCCTCCATCAGCCGGAGCTCCCGGTGCGCAGCACCGCGAGGAACGCCTCCTGGGGGATCTCCACGGAGCCGACCCGCTTCATCCGCTGCTTGCCCTCCTTCTGCTTCTCCAGCAGCTTGCGCTTTCGGGAGATGTCGCCACCGTAGCACTTGGCCAGGACGTTCTTGCGCATGGCCCGGATCGTTTCGCGGGCGATGACGTTGGAGCCGATGGCCGCTTGGATGGGCACCTCGAACATCTGGCGCGGGATGAGCTCCTTGAGCTTCTCCACTAGCAGCCGCCCCTCGCTCTGGGCACGGTCGCGGTGCACGATGAGCGAGAGCGCATCGACCGGCTCGGCGGCCACCATCACGTCCAGCCGGACCAGGTTGCCGGGGCGATAGCCGATCGACTCGTAGTCGAGCGAGGCGTAGCCCTGGCTGCGGCTCTTGAGCTGATCGTAGAAGTCGATGATGATCTCTGCCAGGGGCAGCTCGAAGCTGAGCAGCACGCGCTGCGCGTCCAGGTACTCCATGTTCTGGAATGTGCCGCGGTGTCCCGTGGCCAGCTCGATGAGCGTTCCGATGTAGCCGCTGGGCGTGACCACCGTGGCGCGCACCCAAGGCTCGGAGATGGCCTCGATGTCGCCCAGGGCCGGCAGCCGGGAGGGGTTGTCGACGTTGATTTCTCCCCGACCGTTGATGAGCGTCACGGAGTACTCCACCGACGGCGCAGAGGCGATGAGGTCGAGACCGAACTCGCGCTCCAGCCGCTCCTGGACGATCTCCATGTGCAGCAGGCCCAGGAAGCCGCAGCGGAACCCGAACCCGAGTGCCACCGACGATTCAGGCTGGAAGCTGATGGAGCCGTCGTTGAGATGGAGCTTGTCCAGCGCCTCACGCAGCTCCCCGTACTCCTCGCCACGCAGCGGGTAGATGCCCGCGAAGACGAGCGGCTTGGCCTTCTTGTAGCCCGGCAGCGGCGCGGCGGCCGGTCGCGCGGCGGAGGTCATGGTGTCGCCGACCTGGCAGTCCCGGACACTCTTGAGACCGGTCGCCACATACCCCACGTCGCCGGGGCCGAGCATGGGCACAGGTACCAGTTGCGGCCGGAAGACGCCCAGCTCCAGGATCTCCGCTTCCACGCCGGAGGCCATCAGCCGCACGTCCTGGTGCTCATGGAGCGTGCCCGAGGCGAGCCGGACGTAGGCCACCACGCCCTTGTAGACGTCGTAATGGGAGTCGAAGATGAGGCCCTGGAGCGGTTCGTCAGGATCGCCCTTGGGCGGCGGGATGCGTGCCACGACCTGTTCGAGCACCGCCTCGATGTTGGTGCCCTCCTTGGCCGAGACGAGGACGACCTCCTCACGCGGGATGGCCAGCACATTCTCCAGCTCCTCCATCACCAGCTCTGGCTGGGCAGAGGGAAGATCGATCTTGTTGATGACCGGCACGATGACCAGATCCTGGGCCAGGGCCAAGTGCACGTTGGCCA
>JBBSMF010000195.1:0-4037 GCA_038233295.1 Candidatus Limnocylindrales bacterium
AAAGGTGCCGCCGGAACTGGCGAACCTTGCCGGCCCACCACCCGCTCATCGCCTAGAAGAGCCCCCCGATGGTGCCTGCGTCCGGTCCCAGGATCACGTCCAGGAGAAACCCCAGGATGGGACCGATGACGGCGCTGCCCGCGAAGAGCACCAGGAATAGCCCCAGGAATGCGTACTGCTCGACGCCCCGCAACTGGTAGGCGATGTGCGGCGGTGCCAGGGACAGCAGTACCCGCCAGCCGTCGAGCGGCGGGATGGGCAGCAGGTTGAAGATGAACAGCAACAGGTTGAGCACCACGAACGTGATGAGCACGTTGTAGGTCAGCGCTGCGGGCCAGCTGGCCACGATGTCGTCGATCAGCGGGCTGGCTGTGACCAGCCGCAGCGGCACGGCTACGACGGCCGCCATGACCAGGTTGGAAAGCGGGCCGGCCGCCCCCACCAGCGCCTCGCCACGCCGGCCGCCAGCCAGGTTCATCGGGTTGACCGGCGTCGGCTTGGCCCAACCGAAGAAGAACCGGCCACCGCTGAATACGGCTGATAGGAAAAGCATGCCCCCGCCCAGCGGATCGAAGTGCTTGCGTGGGTCGAGGGTCAGGCGGCCCTGCCAGCGCGCCGTCGAGTCGCCCAGCCGGTAGGCCGTGAAGGCATGCATGAACTCGTGGATGGGAAACCCCACGAGGACCATGATGACGCCGGCGATGAGCGCATAGACGAGCTGTTCGGGCACGGCCTGAGCCTACAGGCGGGACAGCAAGTCGGCCTTCTTGGCCTCGTACTCCTCGCTGGTGATCGCGCCACGGTCCCGCAGGTCCGCCAGACGGCTCACAGTCTGAGTGATCCCCTGAGCGTCGCCCGCCCCATGCTCGGCGGTTCCGGTGCCGGTACGCGTCGCTCCGGTATCCGCCTGTGTCGCTTCGGTCTCCGCCGGCAGGCCGGTGCTCATCGTGGCGGCCGCGGCGGCCTCCCCTGCTCCTGGGTCCCGCTCGTCGCTGCGCTCCATCTCGCGCGTGTCATCGCCAGCCGCGGCGGCCGGGTCCGAGGCGGCGGCCGGGTCCGAGGCGGCGGCCGCATCCGAGGCGGCGTCGGACGGCGTGCCCGAAGCGACCTGGGGACCCTGGGATGCTGTCTGCCCGGCCGGCGTCTGCGGGTCCGGGGGCGGGGCTTCTGCCCGGGCGGGTTCCCGCGAGGGCTGTGAAGCCATGAGCGGCGGTCCGGGCATCCGGATGTCCTCGCCTGACTCCAGGCGGTGCTTCTGGTCGAGCATCACCCGCTTGAACTCCTTCGCGCCGTTGAGCATCCGGAAGCGGTCGATGGCGGTGTCGGCGGCGGTGATGATGTCCAGGTCGCCGTAACCCAGCATCCGTCCCAGGATGTTCTCCTCGAGTCGCAGGTCGTTGATCTTCTCCAGCGAGCTGTCCGACGAGCTCTTGTTCAGGATGCCCTCCACCAGCAGGATGCGACGGTTGGTGACGAGGTAATGCTGGTTGGTCCACCTCAACCAGCGGTAGGCGAAGATGATCAGGCCCAGGACCACCAGCACCAGCACGATGATGCCGATGACGTTGCTGACCTGGACGTCCTCCTCGGCCAAGCCGAACAAGGCCGATGCCGCGAAGAGCACCGCGGCCAGGACCCACACGGCGATGGCCGCACGGCTTTCGAGGATGAGCGCCAGCCAATGCTGGCGCGCCCGCCGGGCGACGTCCTCGCCATCGGCCAGGAGTGAATCGGTGTAGCCCATGAGCGGTCTTCCCTCCGTCGCTACGCCCGGGGGTGCGCCCGCGCGTAGACCTGCCTGATACGTTCTCCCGTGAGATGCGTGTAGAGCTGCGTGGTGGTGATGCTCGCATGCCCGAGCAACTCCTGGACGACGCGCAGGTCGGCTCCACCCTCCAGCAGATGCGTGGCGAAACTGTGCCGCAACGTGTGCGGAGTCACGGTCTCGGCCAGGCCCGCCCGAAGCGCCGCCCGACGGATGATGCGCCACGCGTCCATCCGTCCCAGGCGCCGGCCTCGCGAAGAGAGGAACACCGGACCGCCGCGCGTATCGGGTACCCGCCCTCCAGGCGCTCGTCCAGCGGGCCGCTTGCCGTCCAGCGCCAGCCATGCCGGACGCACCTCGGTCAGGTAGCGCTCCAGAGCGGCGATCGCCACGTCGCCCACTGGCACCAGCCGCTCGCGATCGCCCTTGCCGATGACGCGCACGGAGGCGTTATCGAGGGACAGGTCCTGCCGATCCAGCTCCAACGCCTCGCTGATCCGCAAACCGGAGGAGTAGAGCAGCTCCAACAGGGCACGGTCGCGCGTGGCCAGCGGTCCACCCTGCGGGATGGCCTCCAGGAGGGCGCTCACCTCGTCACGGTCGAGAACATCCGGCAGAGTCCGGCCGGCTCTGGGCAGGTCGAGCATTGAGGCGATATCGCGCTCCACGAGCTCCTCGCCGAAGCAGAAGCGGTAGAACGCCCGGAGGCAGGCCGCCTTGCGGCGACGTGAGGCTGGCCGCAGGAGATGTGGCGGACCGCCCAGCGCTGCCAGGTACTCCAGCGCCGGCTCCGGGCTCGACCGCCAGTCTCGGCCATCGAGCCAGAGTCGGAAGCCACGCAGGTCGGTGTCGTACGCCCGGATGGTCGCTGATGCGAGGCCACGCTCCACTCGGAGATGATCGAGGTAGGACTCGATGGCGTCCACGAGGTCAAGCTCGACGAGGCTCACGGTCTCGACCCGTCAGGTCGGCAGGAGCTCGGCCTTGCGCCGCAGCAGCTCCCAGAAGGGTGGTGCGCCGCGCGGCTGCACGAAGCGGATGGGCCGTTCTCGAGCCAGGATCTCCACGGCATCGCCCACCTTCAGGGCGAAGTCTTCCCGACCGTCGATGGAGACCAGCGAGTCATACGCCTCGATCACGCGAACTAACACTCGGTGGTCCGGGCTCACCACGATGGAGCGGATGGCCGAGAGGTAGGCCGCGATGGTGGTCACCACCAGGTTGCGACTGGTGGGGTCCAGGATGGGACCGCCGGCGCTGAAGGAGTAACCCGTCGAGCCGGTCGGCGTGGCCACCACCAGGCCGTCGCAGATGTAGGTGGCCAGGTGCGAGCCATCGATGGAGACCTCCAGGCGCACCACGCGGGCCTGCGAGCCGCGGACCACGGCCGCCTCATTGAGCGCGACATGGGACTCCGCCGTCTCGCCCAGGCCCTCGGGCAGCAGGCGTGCCTCGATGGTCATCCGTGGCTCCAACGTGTAATCGCCTGCGATCAGCGCTGCCAGCACCTGGGACAGATCTTCCGGCTCCGCCATGGAGAGGAACCCCACGGTGCCCGAGTTGATGCCCAGGACGGGCACGTCCACGGCGGCCACCGCACGCGCGGCGCGCAGGAACGTGCCGTCTCCGCCCAGCACGACCAGCGCGTCCGTCGTGGGCAGCTTCGCCACCAGCGTCTCGACCTCGCCCGACGGCGCGGTCCAGGCCGGCACGCCCTGCTCCGCGCACCACTGCACCGCCCGGTCCCGCAGCAGCAGGGCGGCCGGGCTGGTGGGGTTGAAGGCGAGCCCCAGCCGCGTCATGCGCTAGCCGCCGGGACGGACAGGTGCAGGAAGATCTCGTGATTGCCGGCCGGACCCACCAGGCTCGACTCCACCTCACCCTCGACGCTGAGGCCCAACCCCCGAGCATGGTCACGGATCCGCGCCACGGCGGCGCTACGGACCGACGGATCACGCACCACTCCCTTCGGCGCGTCCCCCGGGCCGGCCTCGAACTGGGGCTTGACCATGGCCACGATGGTCGCTCCCGGCTCGACGGCGTTGAGCACGGCATCAAGCACCCGGGTGAGTGAGATGAAGGAGACGTCGATGACCGCCAGGCTGACCGGCTCCGCCAATCGCACGGCTTTCTGCTCGGTGGGAAGGAGTCGCCGAACGTGCGTCCGCTCCAGGGAGACGACGCGCGAGTCGACGCGACGTGACTCCGCCCGTGGTCCGCGGCCCACGTCCAGAGCATAGACGCGCCGCGCGCCGCGCTGCAACAGACAGTC
>JBBSMF010000196.1:0-4014 GCA_038233295.1 Candidatus Limnocylindrales bacterium
AGTGTCCCCTCAAGGGCCGTTTCGACAGTGGTCAGCGAGCTTGCGGCTCTCTAGAGCCGTGTATGTCAGCCACACTGGAATCGCGAGCCCCAACGGTTGACGGTGAATGGCCGCTAGTCCGAGGCTGATCGCACTGCGGCGACGAACGCATCGATGGACAACTTGCCGTCCAGCGGCGTGTTCACCTTCCCGGCTGCTCAGACGGGCCATAGTGAAGGAAGTTTGTCCGGCGGGCTCCCCGCACTGGGCGCGAGCGGAAACCAGCACCTACACTTCGCCTCGTGACCTTCGATCAGTACGGCGAGTTCAAGCGACACCTGCCTGACCGTGATCCCGGCGAGACCGAGGACTGGACCGACTCGCTCGATTCGGTCGTGGACACGGCGGGACCGGACCGTGCGCGGTTCATCCTCTATCGCCTGCTGAAGCGGGCGCGCCAGCGGAACATCGGCCTGCCGGCGCTGACCCAGACGCGCTATATCAACACCATCTCGCCCGAGCAGGAGCCGCCCTTCCCCGGCGATGAGGAGATGGAGCTGCGCATCCGGCGCATGGTCCGCTGGAACGCCGTGGCCATGGTGCTGCGCGCCAACTCCATTTCGGCGGGCATCGGCGGTCACCTGGCCACCTACGCCTCCGCAGCCACCCTCTACGAGGTGGGGTTCAACCACTTCTTCCGAGGCAAGGAAGCCACGGGCATGGGCGACCACGTCTACTTCCAGGGTCATGCCGCTCCCGGCATCTACGCCCGCGCCTTCCTGGAGGGGCGCCTCAGCGAGGACCAGCTGGACGCCTTCCGCCGCGAGGTGTCCGGCAAGGGCCTCAGCTCCTACCCCCATCCGCGCCTGATGCCCGAGTTCTGGGAGTTCCCTACGGTATCGATGGGCCTGGGTCCTCTATCGGCCATCTACCAGGCGCGCTTCAACCGCTACCTGCACGCCCGTGGCATCAAGGACACCAGCCACAACCACGTGTGGGCCTACCTGGGCGACGGCGAGACCGATGAGCCGGAGTCCCTGGGCTCCATCTCCATCGCCGCCCGCGAGGGGCTGGACAACCTGACCTTCGTCATCAACTGCAACCTCCAGCGGCTGGACGGGCCCGTGCGCGGCAACGGCAAGATCATCCAGGAGCTGGAGGCCATCTTCCGCGGCGCCGGATGGAACGTCATCAAGGTCATCTGGGCACGCGAGTGGGACGACCTGCTGGCCAAGGATGTCGACGGCGTGCTGGTGAACCGGATGGGCGAGATCCTTGACGGGGACTCGCAGAAGTACTCCGTCGAGACGGGCGCCTACATCCGCGACCACTTCTTCGGTGGGGATCCCCGGCTCACGGCCCTGGTCGCCGACAAGAGCGACGACGAACTGAAGGCGCTGCGCCGCGGTGGTCACGACTACCGCAAGGTCTATGCCGCGTACCGCGCCGCTCTGGACCATCGCGGCCGCCCCACGGTGATCCTGGCCCAGACGGTCAAGGGCTGGACGCTGGGCACCGCGGTGGAGGCCCGCAACATCACGCACCAGGCCAAGAAGCTCACCGAGCAGGAACTCAAGGTCTTCCGCGACCGGCTCCAACTGCCCATCGCAGACGCCAAGCTCAAGGACGCGCCCTATTACCACCCCGGACCCGACTCGCCGGAGATCCGCTACGTGCAGGAGCGCCGGGCGGCGCTGGGCGGTGCCGTCCCGCGGCGCGTGGTACTGCCCAAGACCTTCGACCTCCCGGCAGATCCGGTCTACGGCGAGTTCATGAAGGGGTCCGGCGCCCAGGAAGTCTCGACCACGATGGCCTTCGCCAAGCTGCTGCGCAACCTGCTGCGCGACAAGCAGATCGGCCGGCGCATCGTGCCCATCATCCCGGACGAGGCGCGCACCTTCGGCATGGATCCGCTCTTCAAGGAGGTCGGCATCTACGCCGCGCTGGGCCAGCTCTACGACCCGGTCGATTCCAACCTGGTGCTCTCCTACCGGGAGGCAAAGGACGGACAGGTGCTCGAGGAGGGCATCACGGAGGCCGGCTCCTCCGCCTCGTTCCAGGCCGCCGGCACGAGCTACGCGACCCACGGCGAACCGATGATCCCCTTCTACATCTTCTACTCGATGTTCGGGTTCCAGCGGACGGGCGACATGTTCTGGCAGTTCGCCGATGCGCGCGGCCGGGGCTTCCTGCTGGGTGCCACGGCGGGCCGGACGACGCTCAACGGGGAGGGGCTCCAGCACGAGGACGGGCACAGCCTGCTGGTCGCATCGGTCATCCCCAACATCCGCGTCTACGACCCGGCGTTCGCTTACGAGACGGCGGTCGTGGTGCGCGACGGTATCGAGCGGATGTTCGGGGAGGGGCCGGAGGACGTCTTCTACTACCTCACGCTCTACAACGAGAACCTGCGCATGCCTGAGCGCCCGGAGGGACTCTCCGACCAGGACATCCTGTGCGGCCTCTACCGCTTCCGCGCCGCTCCGGCGATGGGGGACGACGGTCCGGCACCGCCGCCGGCCGCCACCATCCTGGGCAGCGGCTCTATCATGGGTCAGGCTCTGGCCGCGCAAGAGCTCCTGGCGGAACGCTTCGGGGTCGCGGCCGAGGTCTGGAGTGCCACCTCCTATCAGCTGCTGCGAAACCAGGCGCTGGAGGCCGAGCGGTGGAACCGTCTGCATCCGGCCGACGAGCCGCGCGTGCCCACGGTGTCCCGCCTTCTCAACGAACCTGGCGGTCGCGGGCCTATCGTGGCCGTGAGCGACTACCTCCGAGCCTGGCCCGATCTGATCAGCCGCTGGGTGCCAGGCGGTTCGTGGCGCTCGCTCGGCACGGACGGCTTCGGACGGAGCGACACGCGCGAGGCACTGCGCCGCTTCTTCGAGGTGGATGCCGAGTCGATCGCCGGTGCCGTGATGGCGGAGCTGGCCCGCTGCGGTCGGATCGAACCGGAGCGAGCGGCCGCCGCCGTCCAGGAGCTGGGCCTCGATCCAGAGGCGTCCTTCTCCCTCACGCGCTGAATCGGCCTGGCTCGTTGAGCCGGCACCCACCGGCCAAGCCCGCAGCCGGGTTCTGCGGCCGTCTCCAACCTGGTCGCGACGTGTCTCGGCGGTCCCACGGCATCGGGGATGCAGTTCGACGCGGTCTGGGCTGCGTCAGCCCGGCGTCGGCAGCTCGACCAGAACGTCGGCGAGCGGCCTCCGGCTGATCACGGGCACGGTGGCGTCGACTGCCGGATAGCCGACCGGGATGACGACGTAAGCTCGCTCGTTCTGGGGACGGTCGAGGATCTCGGCAAGGAAGCCCATCGGGCTGGGCGTGTGCGTCAGCGTGGCGAGACCGGCGTGAGTCAACGCGGCCAGCAGGATACCGACGGCGATCCCGACCGACTCTCGGACGTAGTAGTGCTTCACCTTGCGCGTTCGCTCGCCTTCGTTGCGAAGGCCGTACGCCTGCTCGAAGACGACGATCAGCCACGGGGCATCGGTCAGGTGCGGCTTGCGCCAGTCGGTGCCGAGTGGGGCCAGTGCTTCCAACCACTCCGTTGACATGCGATGCTCATAACCCGCGCGCTCCTCGGCCTCGGCCGCGGCTCGGATCCGGGCTCGGAGCTGTGGCTCATCACCGATGAGCACGAAAGTCCAGGGCTGCTGGTTCGCTCCACTGGGGGCAAGCGCCGCGGCACGGATCGCATCCACGAGGAGCTGACGCGGCACCGGCGTTCTCGCGAAGTCGCGGATGGAGCGACGGCGGCGCATGACGTGCAGGAATCGTTCGGACGCCCTGATCCGCTCCTCGTCCATCATGTGGACGGCTTCGTAGGGCAGGCGGTGTGCAGGCATGGCCGCATGGTAGTGCCCGCGCCATCGTAAGCGAACGACCACCTGCATCCGCGGCGACTGGGTTCGCGTGTCATCGCATCACGGGCGACGACTGCCACATCGCCACCGCCCACCTCCGGAGTGTCGAGCACCTCGAGAAGGTCATCGATCGCTTCGCGCGGAAGCGTGAGCTCAAGCGGTTCCGGCCGTCTGG
>JBBSMF010000197.1:0-3988 GCA_038233295.1 Candidatus Limnocylindrales bacterium
ACCGCCTCCCGGATCCGTAGGTCACGAGCCAACGCCTCCTCCGCCCGTCCCGTCGAGATGACCTGGTCGAGCTCCTCGGCCGTCGTGGGGATCCCGTGGGCACTCGCATTTGCCGCCCCTGCGAAGTCGAGGATGTTGACGCGTGGTTGATTCCTGACGAGGAAGCCATCCTCGGTAGCCTCGAATGTCAGGTCGTCGCCCGGCTTTGCGCCCAGGCGATCGCGTACCGCCTTGGGCACGGTGACCTGTCCCTGGCTGGTGATGCGGGCCCGGAGGTGAGTAGATGCGTCTCGAGTAAGGGCCATGTCCAAACATTACTCACGCCAACGGCATTAGTCAACGCCCAAGCGGTCCGATGTGGGTAGTCAGTCTGTCACCCCCAGCTCGTCGACCGCGCCGCGGAGCGACTCTGGGTTGACCGCCGGGAAGCGGTACAGCTCAGGCTCGATCGCCTCCAGCAAGCGTCGCAGTTCGGAGACATCCACCAGTCCACGCTCGATCATCGCCCCGACATCCTGCCGATCTTGGTCGAAGCCGCGCTCCAGCTTCGCCAATGCCTGGGCGTAGAGGTCGAAATGTCGGACCGTCAGCCGGCCTTCCTGCGACACGAACATGCTTCGATCGCGCCAGCCGGGAAGGGCCGGCAGGAAGTCGAGTGGCGAGGCGAGCTCGATGTTCACGTCCAGTCGCTCCTTGAGTGCCGGGATGGCTCGAAGGATCACCTCGATCTCGGGTTCGAGATACAGATCGATGTCCAGCGTCGTCTGCCGCCAACCCTCGAGAACCGCCGCCGTTCCGCCGACCAGATACACCGTGGCTGGTTCGCGGGCCAGGCCGCCGAGCTCACGGACCAGGTCGCGGATCAGCGCCGCGTCAGTGAAGCGCCGCATCCCCGACCCCCGCCTTCGCGCCTGCCGCCCTGAGGAACTTCGCCAGACGTCGTCGTAGAGCGTTGTATCGGCTGTGCGCTCGCCCCTCCCCCACCTCCGCGGCGATCAGTGCGTAGAGGGTGGCGTTCCCTTCGTCCACCGTTGGCGCGGGCACGGCTATCCCCAGCTGTAGCATTCGCAGAGATGCCGATTGGACGAGCAGGGATGAGATGGACGTGCGTCCCGCAGCAAGGTCGGCGAGTCCCGTCGACACGAGCTCCCAGCCGCGGCAGCCCCTCGAAGGGAGACGTCTCTACCGATTCGCTCGATCCCATGTCGGAACCTTAGTCGGCCTGATGGCGTGGGTAAACCCGCTTGAGGGCTCAGAGCGAATGAGTGACGAGCCAAAGCGGATCGTGGAGCGCGGCTACGACGTCATCGCGGAGCGCTACCTCGCATGGAGCGGTGGCCGCCCCTCCCCCATTCGTCTTCGAGCGCTCGAGCTGCTCGCGACCGAGCTCTCACCCGACTCCCGAGTGCTGGACCTGGGCTGCGGCGCCGGGATCCCCATGACGGCCGCCATCGCCGAGCTCCACCGGGTGCATGGGGTCGATATCTCCGCACGGCAGATCGCCCTCGCGATCGGCAACGTCCCCCGAGCCACCTTCCAACAGGCCGATATGGCTTCGGTCGACTTCCCCCCAGCAACGTTCGATGCCGTGGTCGCCTTCTACGCGTTCACCCACCTACCGCGTGAAGAGCAGGGTCCGCTCCTCGAGCGTATCGCGCGCTGGCTTCGGCCGGACGGCCTTCTGTTTGCAACGTTGGGCGCCCACGCTGATGCGGGAACCCTGGAGGACGACTGGCTGGGCGCGCCCATGTTCTTCAGCCACCACGATGCGGACACCAACCGACGCCTGGTGGAGGCATCCGGGCTCGCCGTCACACGGGCATCCATCGAGTCGGAGGACGAGGACGGCCAGGCGGTCGAGTTCCTCTGGCTGATGGCTCGCAAGCCGCCGGCACGGAGCCCCTGATGGCGCCTTGAGCGGGCCGCCCCGGACGGACGTTATCCTTCGCTCCGCCCCCCTTCCGCAGATGCAGGACCCATGGAACTCCTCGCCGACCCCCAGACATGGATCGCCCTTCTGACGCTGACCGCGCTGGAGATCGTGCTGGGCATCGACAACATCGTCTTCATCTCGATCCTGGCCAGCAAGCTGCCGGCCGAGCAGCGCGATCGGGCGCGCATCGTGGGGCTCGGGCTGGCCATGTTCATGCGCATCGCTCTGCTCTTCTCGATCTCATTCATCATCGGCCTCACGGCGCCGCTGTTCACGGTCGTGGGCATGGAGTTCTCCGGTCGTGACCTGATCTTCCTCGCCGGCGGCCTCTTCCTGCTGGGCAAGTCCACCTTCGAGATCCACGAGCGCCTGGAGGGCGAGACCGCTCACGCAACCGGCGGAAGGAAGGCGGCCACCTTCGGCAGCGTCATCGTCCAGATCGTCCTCCTGGACGCCGTCTTCTCCATCGACTCGGTCGTCACCGCCGTGGGCATGGCCGACGAGCTGGCCGTGATGGTGGCCGCCGTGGTCATCGCCGTGGGCGTGATGATGGTTTCGGCCAAGTCCATCGGCGAGTTCGTGGAACGCCATCCGACCGTCAAGATGCTGGCCCTCAGCTTCCTGCTGCTCATCGGCACTTCGCTCATCGCGGAGGGCTTCGACGTCCACATCCCGAAGGGCTACATCTACTTCGCGATGGCCTTCTCGGTGCTGGTCGAGCTGCTCAACCTGCGCGTCCGCGGCCGGAAAGAGCCGCCGGTGCAGATGCGGCCCCTGGTGAAGTCCGACCGCGTCGCGGCCAGCGAAACTCCCGCCGGGAGTGAGACGCCCGCCGTGACGACCCAGTAGGGGCCCGACTCAGACGACCTTGTCCTCGGGCAGAGTCTCTGCGAAGGCCGAGCCCAGCCGCGCGCCGTCGTAGGCCTGGCCCACCAGGTGGTGGTAGGGCACGCCGGAGAAGCGATGATGGCTCTTTGTGGGGAAGTCCGACCCCTCGGCCCACTCCTTGCGCTGGAGCTCGATGTAGCCCTGCTCCTGCTTCTCGGCCATGGCCTGGAGCAGGACCGAAAGACCATGACCCATGGCGTGCTGGCCCCCCAGCGTGATGAAGATGAAGCCGACGTTCATCTCACCCAGCTGTGCAAAGGTGATGGGGTCCGGGTCGTTGAACCACTTGAACGACGACGACCAGTTGAAGGCGAAGCGCGCGTCGGGGAAGCGCTTGTGGATCTCTGAGGTGAAGTGCTCGACCGGCCCGCGGTCGGAGGTGGGGAACTCGCACCAGAGCAGGTCCGGGATGCCCGAGTCGAGATAGCGCAGGCCCCGCTCGATGGCCAGCTCCATGCCCCGGGCAGGCTCCGGCGCATCCACCGCCGATAGCCCATCGGTCCGCGCGATGATCACGAAGTCGGCGTTGCCCAGGTCGTCCGCCACGGCGCGGGCCATGCGCAGCTTGCCCACCATCTCGCTGGCTGGCACCAGCGCCTTGCCGCCGATGTGGCCGCAGCGCTTGGGGAGCACCTGGTCCTCGATGTGTGCCGCGGCGACGCCAGCGTTGACATACAGCTCGGTCGTGCGTTGCACGTTGAAGATGTTGCCGTAGCCGCCATCCATGTCGACGATGACGGGCGGGATCTCCAGATGGCGCGGCGCGACGCCCTTCTCGGGGTCGCCCACGGCCATGGTGAGCTGGTACTTGCGCAGCGCGCTGACCGTGCGCCGTGCACCGTCGGCGATCTCCCCGCTGTCATATAGGTCCATGTCGGTCGTGCCCACATGACCGATAGCGAATGAGTACCCGCTGAAGTAGACCGCCTTGAAGCCGTGGTACATGACCAGCTGCGCGCCCATCGGATCATACACACCCGGTCCGAACAGATAGGGCTCCGTGCGCAGCAGCTCGCGCATACGGGTGCTCGGATGCGTCGAGCGCGATGCCGGCACGCGATAGCCCTCTGGAAGGAGCGGGGAGGAGACGAGTGCCGTGTCGCCGGCGGGATGCTCTTCCCCTTCCCCAGCGGGACGCTCGATGGGGATCTCAGACGGTGTTGTGAC
>JBBSMF010000198.1:0-3966 GCA_038233295.1 Candidatus Limnocylindrales bacterium
ACACGCACCGCACGCGAGAAGCCGATGGTCGCCTCGAAGGGCGACCCGCTGCTCACCCGGATCCGCTCGGTATCTCCGTCGCGCGCGGGGCCGACCATCAGCGTTCGCGGTGTCGGCGGAGGACTTCAGTGCTCGACACGCGACCGGATGAGGTCAGTGGCTCCGGTGGGGGAGCCGGAATGGCCTTGCGCGGTGGTAGCACCTTGCCGGCTGCGATCCGTTCCTGCACGATCATGCGCCGGTCCATATGCGGACCGTAACACCTCCGCTGAACAGTCATCCTGGCGATACGAACCGGATCTCGTGCGCGGCATCGTTCGCGGCGAGATGGAGCATGCCCAGTGCTGCCGGGGAGCTGGCGGGCTGCGATCACCACACGGTGGCCCATTGGGTCGCCCGCCGTGACGCCGGCGAGCTGCCGGCCACGATCGTGCAACGCCCGCAGCTGGGGTGCCCGAGCCGGGCCTGTGGTCGCCCTGGCCAAGCTGTCCGGGGTCGAGGCCGCCAACTGGGGGCTCGGCCACGACGCCGCCACCGTGCCGACGACTCGGTCACCCGGCCACCGGCAAGGGGGTGACGCCCCCTGACTGACACCGCGGAGAGAACTCGGTGACCGTTGACACCAAACGCGGAGAGCCGATAATGTGGCCGGATGATCGACACTCGAGACAGGTCCCTCCTCGCCAGGCCACGATGGATCGGCGCTCTCTTCGCCGTCCTGGCCCTCGCCGGGGCAGCTTGCGGGGGCGGTGACGCTGGCGCGGCACCCCAGGATCCGACCGATGAGGCCGACGGCCCTTCCCCGACCGGCGCAGACGGCGACCCGGCCGAGCCACCTGTCTCGACCGAGGGCTCAGCCACCCTGACCATGTCCGATGGCACCGAGTACTCCTTCGCCATGTCGACCTGCGACACCAGCGACAACGCACCCGACACCTTCCTCGTCGATCCCGGCTACGACCTGTTCGGAAAGAGCGACGACGGGTTCCAGATCCAGTTCATCCGGGCAGGGTTCGACGAGAGCGACGTCGTCTTGACCAACTCCTTCGAAGGCGACTTCGACGACGGTGGCGGTAACCCAACGGTGAGCTACTCCGGCGGTGCTTATGATCCCGGGTTCTCCGTCGACGGCGGCGATGTCAGCGGCACGGTCACGCTGGGCAACGGTCCCGGCGGTGACCCCATCCACGGCGAGACGACCGAAGCCACCCTCGCCGTCTCCTGCTGATCGCTTCACTCAGCGAGACGCGCTGCGGCCGGTGCTGATGCTCACGCCCCGACCCATCCGGCGGGTGCTGGAAGCCTGATGCCGGGATGGCAAGCTCCAGGTGGCGAAGGAGGTAACGGTGCGTGACCACGATGAGCGGAACCGCCTGAGCCGCGAACGGCTGACCGCGCTAACGAAGCGCATGGATGCGGATACCCTGCGGCTACCGTTGGGTGAGCACTGGACCATCGCGGCCAGCCTGGTGCACATGTCCTATTGGGACGGCTTCGTAGCCCAGCGATGGACGCACGCGAATGCGAACGGCCTCCACACGCCAGCGTCGTTCGAATCGCTCCTCGAAGACCTAGTGAACGACACGCTGACACCGCTCTTGCTTCGGGTCCCTGCCGACGAGACCATCGCCCTGGCCCTCGAGACAGCGCTCGCCGCGAACGAGATCATCGCCGGACTGTCCGACGAGCGGGTCGCGGCCGTGCTTCAGGAAGGCAGCATTCGGCTGGTCGACCGTTCGATCCATCGAACCGAGCATCTCGACGAGATCGAGGCAGCCCTGGGCTGATGGTCGCTGGCGCTCCCAAGCCTCATCCGTCATTGGGCTTCTACGGCCCAGGATCGATGATGTGGCGCATCAACCGCGAGGCCGTCCTGCTGGGTTCCGGTCCGGCGGCACTGTTGCTTCAGATCGCGCACCCGCATGTGGCCGAGGGCGTAGCCCAGCACAGCGACTTCGTGGCCGCCCCGTTCCGCCGCCTGGCAGCCACGGTCCACACGACGATGGGCCTGGTCTTCGGTGATGGGCCCCGTGCCGAGCGTGCGGGCCGGCGCCTCAACGGCGTCCACGCCGGCGTGCGCGGTGAGGCGGCCGACCCGGTCGCTCGCGAGGTGGTCGGGGCGGCCTACCGCGCGCTCGATCCAGAGCTGCTCCTCTGGGTGCAAGCGACGCTGATCATGACCAGCGTGCGTTCCTACGAGCGCTGGGTCGGTCCACTCACGCCGGCAGAACGCGAAGGCTTCTGGGCGGAGGCACGGCGGGTGAGCGTAGGGATCGGCATCCCGCTGTCGCACAGCCCGGTCGACTGGCCGGCTTTCGAGCGGTACTGGAATCGCATGCTGGCGCCAGATGGGCCCATCCAGATCACGCCGACGGCTCGATCACTGGCGCCGATGATCGTGCGGCCGCCCATCCCGCTGGTGCCGGGTCCGCTGCTCGACCTTGCCGGATTACCCGCCCTGGCACTCCTGCCCGAGCGGATCCGCGCCGGATTCGGGCTGCCCTGGAGTGCGCGACGAGAGGCGGTCGCCGGGGCGGCCGCGATCGGCCTGAGGACCTGGGTGCGCCTCATGCCACCACGCTGGCGCGCCATGCCCCAGGCCCGAGCCGCAGAGCGCCGGGCCGATCGTGCAGAACGGGGGGACGTGCGGCTCGGCCGGTAGAATCGCGCGCACACATCCCGAGGAGTTCCATGCGTGCCTGAACAGGACCTGGCTCGCCGCGCTGTCGTCACCGGCGTCGGGGCCATCACACCCATCGGCAACGACCACCCGACCTTCTGGCGCAACCTGGTGGCCGGCGTCAGTGGCGCCGGACCGATCACGTCCTTCGACCCCACCGGCTTCGACGTGCGCATCGCCGCCGAGGTGAAGGACTTCGATCCAGCCACCGTCATGGACCGCAAGATGGCCCGCCGGATGAGCCGTTTCATCCATTTCGGGATGGCCGCAGGGCAGGAGGCCGTGGCCGACAGCGGCCTCGACTTCAGCGATTGGACGCCGGAGCAGCGCGATCGCGTGTCGGTTGCGCTCAACACCAGCGGCGGCGGACAGGAACAGGTGACCGAAGGGGCACGTGTCTTGGAGACGCGCGGCCCGGGACAGGTAAGCCCCTTCGCCATCCCGGCACTTTCGGGCTCCATGGCCGCCTGCCAGCTCTCCATGGAGTTCGGTCTGCTGGGGCCGGTCATCACCCAGGTGGCGGCGTGTGCCAGCTCGGTGATCTGCTTCCAGGACGGTCTGCGCATGATCCAACGGGGCGAGGCGGACGTGGTCCTGGCGGGAGGGACGGAGGCGCCGCTGCTTGCCGTGGCCTTCGCGGCCCTGGGCAACATGGGCGCTCTCTCGCGTCGCAATGACGATCCGCAGCGCGCTTCGCGGCCCTTCGACCGGGACCGCGATGGCTTCCTCTACGGCGAGGGGGCCGGCGTCGTCGTCCTGGAGAGCGCGGAGCATGCGCTGAAGCGCGGTGCCACGATCCAGGCCGAGGTGCTGGGCGCGGCCATGACCGCCGACGCGTTCCACATCTCCGCGCCCGACCCGACGGCACGCGGCGCGTGCATGGCCATAACCAAGGCCATGCGGGACGCGGGTGTCGCGCCGGACGAGATCGACTACATCGTGGCGCACGGCACATCCACGCCCCTCAACGACGTGACCGAGACGCGCGCCATCAAGGCGGCGCTGGGAGCGCACGCGCGCCGGGTGGCCATCAGCTCGCCCAAGTCGATGGTCGGGCATCTGCTGGGCGCCGCCGGGGTGATCAGCGCCCTGACCGCCATCGGGGCCATCCGGGAGGGAGTCATCGCGCCGACCATCAACCTTGACAACCCCGACCTGCCCGAGTGTGACCTCGACTACGTGCCGCTGGTGGCGCGCCAGGCACGGGTGGACACCGCCATGATCAACGGCTTCGGTTTCGGCGGCCAGAACGCCGTGGCCATCTTCCGCCGCTTCGAGGCGTAGGC
>JBBSMF010000199.1:0-3945 GCA_038233295.1 Candidatus Limnocylindrales bacterium
AGGAAAGCGGCGACCTTCGCGCAGGCACCACGGCTCAGCGCGACCAGACTGCTGCGGCACGAGACGAGGCAGCCCGTGAACGCGCCTCCCAGGCGGAGCTCATCGAGGCCACCATCATGTCGTCGGATGAGTCGCTCGCGCGGAAACTGCAGCTGCTGAGGGAGCAGGCGGCCGCTGAACGTGCCCGAGCCGCCGCCGACCGGCAACGCGCCGCCGCGGAACGCGCTGAGGCTGCTCAGGAACGGGCTCGCCTCGAGGCCGAGCTTGCGACTTCCCATCTCGATGACCTGACCGGAGCGTACCGACGCGCTATGGGCGACCTAGTGCTGTCGAACGAGATCGCTCGGGCTCGGCGTGCCGACGGACGCTTCGTCATCGGATTCGTCGACGTTGACGGCCTCAAGCTCGTCAACGATCGAGAGGGCCACCCGGCAGGCGACCGAGCCCTGCGAACCGTCGTCGGGACCATCCGGTCATGCCTCCGCTCGTTCGACCCCATCGTCCGGTACGGCGGTGACGAGTTCGTCTGTGGGCTCAGCGGGACCGACGTCGAGGAGGTCCGTCGCCGCTTCGATGCCATCGAACGGATGCTCTTGGTGGAGTCGGTCGGCATCAGTGTCGGGCTTGCCACGCTCCAGGATGGCGAGACACGCGAACAGCTGATCGCACGGGCCGACTCGGCGCTGCTGGAAGCGAAGGCGCAACGCCGGCGGTGAGAGGCCGCGCCAAGTCACAGGCGCGGACCTCCTCCTCCGTGGCGGCACTCAGGCGACCCCGGGCACGAACCTCGCATCGACCCTGTACACCTCGCGCACTCGCTGCGGCGTGATCACCTCGTGGGGAGGGCCGTCAGAGACGATGCGGCCATGGTCGAGCAACACGAGCCGCGGGAACGATTGCATCGCCAGTGGCAGGTCGTGGAGCACCGCCAGGACGGTCGTGCCGTCGCGCTCGTTGAGGTCCGCCAGCAGGGACATCACCTCCACCTGATGCCGCAGGTCGAGGTGGACGGTGGGCTCGTCGAGGATGAGCAGGCCTCCGCCCTGAGCCACGGCCATGGCCAGCACGACCAACTGGCGCTCACCCAGCGACAGCTCGCGTGCGTCGCGCCCGGCAAGGTGCGCCACGCCCACCCGCTCCATGGCATGGAGCACGGCGATCCGGTCGGCCGGACGCGGCCCCAGCAGAGGGTGCTCGTGCGGCAGGCGACCCAGCGCCACGACCTCCTCGACGCGCGTGGCGAAAGGTAACTGGACCTGTCCCGGCACGATGGCCATGCGGCGCGCCAACGACTCCCGCGAGAGCACCTCGACCGGCACGCCGTCCACCAGCACAGCACCCTTCCGCGCATCGGCGGTCCCGGCCAGGCACCTCAGCAGGCTCGACTTGCCGGCCCCGTTGGGCCCGATCAGGCAGACCCGCTCGCCCGGCTCGATGGAGAGATCGATGTCCCGCAGCACCGTCCGGTCGCCATAGGCCAGGCTCACGCCGCGCAGCTCCACTCTCGCACCGCTCACAGCTCGTAACCGCTGCGGAATCGGCGCAGGAGAGACAGGAAGAAGGGCGCCCCGATGACGGCCGTGACGATGCCCACGGGGATCTCGCCGGGGATGCGCGCCACCAGGTCCGCCAGGACCAGGAAGCTCGCCCCGAACACCGCGGCCAGCGGCAGGACGGCACGAGCGTTGGGACCCACCGCGATGCGCACGACGTGCGGCACCACCAAGCCGACGAAACCGATCAGCCCTGCCAACGCCACGGACGCCGCTGTCACCAGGGATGCCAGCGTGAGCAGGATGCCGCGCTCACGCCGCACGTCCAGTCCCAGGTGGAGCGCCGTCTCCTCGCCGAGCAGCAGCGCATTCAGCGATCGCGCGCGCATGAGGATCAGCGCGGATCCCGTTGCCACCAGAGGCAGACCGACGAGCAGTTGCTGCCAGGAAGCCGTGGCGAAGCTGCCCAGCAGGTAGAAGAATATCTGTCGCAGGTGCGCCCCGGAGAGGTACATCGCCATGGCCAGGCCTGCGGCGAGCAGCGACCCCACGGCGTATCCGGTGAGCAGCACGGAGGTGAGCGATCCGGCCGATGCGCCACCCGACAGCCGGTAGACCAGCCACACGGCGATGAGCGCGCCGCTGAAGGCCAGGACGTGGAGGAGCCCCAGACCGAGCACGGCCACCTGGATGGGCACCAGCAAGGCGATCGCTGCGCCCAGCGCGGCGCCACTGGCGGTGCCCAGCACGTATGGATCGGCCAGGGGGTTGCGCAACAAGCCCTGGAGCACGGTGCCGGCCACGGCCAGACCTGTGCCCACGGTCATCGCCGTGAGGACGCGCGGCAATCGCAGCTCCATGACGATGGTCTCAGCCGCCGGCGACCAGGTCACGGGTCCGCTCCAGCCCAGGAGCCGGTGCGCCAGGATGGCCACGGTCTGGTCGGGCGCCACGGGCACGTTGCCAAAGACGATGCCTGCGACGAGCGAGCAGAGCAGGACGACCAGGCCCGCTCCCAGCAGCCAGAGAGGCCGGCGCCGAACCGCCTCCCAGCGGCCCAGGCTGAGACGCGTGCCGGCCAGGTCCGGCGCCACTCCCGTGCTCATCGACACACGCTCACGGTCCGCAGAACGTCACCGGTGGCGGAGGCGAGGCCAGCTCGATGTCCGGATAAATGGCGACTGCCAGGGAGGCCAGCCCCTCGGCCAGGCGCGGACCCGGACGCGTCACGATGGTGTCGTCGATGGGCCGGACCGCTCCCTCGCGAACGGCTGTCATCTGTCGCCAGCCGGGACGCGCCGCGACCTGTTCAGGGCAGACCCCGTAGGCCGCGTCACCCACCACGATGATCTCCGGGTCGGCCGTGACGAGGCGCTCCACCGGGATGGAGAAGACCGTCGGATCGGACGTGGTGATCGGATCGCCGCCGGCGAGCTCGATCATGTCGGCGATGAACGACCCGGGAGCGGGTCCATAGAACTCCGGCTCGGACCCGATCTGGTAGAAGACGCGCGGAGCCTCGCCCGACGCGCCGGTCGCCTCTGTCACCTCCTCGATGCGGTCGCGCATCCCCGCGGTGAGGTGGGTCGCCTCCTCCGGCCGCCCGATAGCCTGGCCGATGAGCTCGATATCGGACAGGACCTCATCGACCGTGGCGGCGTAGACCACCAGCACGGGGAAACCCAGGTCGCGCATCCGCTGGATATCCGCCGCCGGCGTGAAGGCGTTGCCGGCGGCCAGCACGAGGTCCGGATCCAGGTCCACGACCTGCTCCAGGAGCACGCCCGTGAAGGTGGCCACATCGGGCAGATCGGCAGCCTCGGCGGGGAAGTCGTCGAAGTCGGTGCCGCCCACCAGGGAGTCGCCCGCTCCCAGGGCGAAGACGATCTCAGTGTTGGCCGGCGAAAGGCTGATGACTCGCTGGGGCGGGGCTTCTAGGGGGACCTCCGTGCCCTCGTCGTCGGTGAGGGTGACGGGGAAGGCTGCCTCGGCGGGCGTGGCTGACGGCGAGGTAGCCGAGGCAGTGGGCGGCGCCGCCACGGAGGGCGACGAGGCGGGCATGGAAGGTGACGCGGCTGCCGCGGAAGGGGACGCCGTCGGGATCCCTGACGGTGAGGCGGTGGGAGCCACGGACGGCGAAGGCGTGCCCGCGGAACATGCCGCTCCCAGGAGGGCTGCGCTCAACAGCAGGAGAAACGTACGGATGAGTCCGGACCGCGGCTTGGCGGCGCGGATCAGGCGGTGGCGGCGGCCCATGGGTGCGTTCCCTTTCTCACGAAGGTACGTGCACGACCGTGGGCCCGGCGACCGGACTTCCAGCACCTTGGCTGGTCACCGTAGCGGGACTGTGCCGGATTCTCACCGGCTTCGCGGATCCCACGATCCTGTCTTCTCTTGGCGCCGAGTGTACACGCCGCGATAAGCCGCAGTAGAGACGCGACTGGCATCCTGA
>JBBSMF010000200.1:0-3920 GCA_038233295.1 Candidatus Limnocylindrales bacterium
AAAGAGCTCCGCAACGACCTCCACGATGCCCGAGCCGCAGATCCCGGTCACGCCGGTCTCGCGGCTGGCCTCCGCGAACCCCGTCTCATCCGACCAGGCCTCCGAACCGATCACCCGGAAGCGCGGCTCGAGCGACTGCCGGTCGATCCGGACGCGCTCGATGGCGCCGGGCGCGGCGCGCTGCCCGCCGCTGATCTGTGCCCCCTCGAAGGCAGGGCCGGTGGGGCTTGACGCTGCAAGTAGACGATGGCGGTCGCCCAGGACGATCTCCGCGTTCGTCCCCACATCCACGACCAGGCTGACGACGTCGCTCTCGTGCGGCGCCTCGGCCAGGATGACGCCCGCCGTGTCGGCGCCGACATGTCCCGCGATGCAGGGCAGCAGGTAGACGCGGGCGCCCGGATGGGCCTTCAGCTCGAGCTCGCCGGCGCGGACGCGGACCGCCCCATCGGTGGCCAGGGCGAAGGGCGCGGAGCCGAGCGGGATGGGATCGATGCCCAGCACGAGGTGATGCATGATCGGGTTGCCCACGATGGCCAGCTCGAGGATGTCATCGCGCTTGATGCCGGACTTCGCGGCCAGCCCGGCCAGCAGGCCGTTGAGCGACGTGCGCACCGCCGCGGTCATCTCCGCCGCTCCCTCGGGATGCATCATCGCGTAGGAGACGCGGCTCATCAGGTCCTCGCCGAAGCGGATCTGTGGGTTCATCACTCCGTTCGAGGCGAGGACGGCGCCGTCGGACAGGTCCGCCAGGTGTCCCGCGATGGTCGTGGAGCCGACATCGATGGCCACGCCGTAGGCCTTCTCATGCAGGCCCGGCCAGACGGCGCTGATCGTCCGTCCGTCGTGGACCGCCACGGTGACGGCCCATCTCCCGACCTCCAGCGCCGGCTGGAGCGCACGAATCACATGGAGGTCCGCATCCAGGCCGCTCAGTCCCCACTCCGCCTCGAGCGCGACCCGGAGGCGTGCCAGGTCGCCGGATGGTGAGGCCAGCTCGGGCGGGGCGACCTGGACGTAGTGCAGGCGGACTACGGGGTCGATGTGAAAGTCGCGGATGTCCAGGCCCTTGCGCACCACCTGGCGAAAGACCTGGCTCTCCATGGGCACATCGATGACGGCGTCACCGCGGACCTGCGCGACGCAGGAGAGGCGGCGGCCCGGGTCCAGACCGCGGGATTCGCGGTACTCCACCTCCACCGCCGAGAAAGGCGACAGGTGCTCAGCGCGCGACTCGATGCCGTGCTTGGCAAAGCTGCCCACGCTCTGCTGGACCTGGCATCGGCCGCAGATGCCACGTCCGCCGCAGACCGAGTCGATATCGACGCCCAGCGAGCGCGCGGCGTCGAGGACGATGGTGCCCGCGGGGAATCGACCGCGCCGGCCGGACGGGGTGAAGATGACCAGGGGTTCGGCGGCGGCGTTCATCGGTGGCTCGGCGCCTACCCGGGACCGGTCGTCAGGGTCCGCCGGCGGTTGACGCGGCGGCCCTGCTCGCCTGCGGCGGGGGCGATCCGAAAGGTGCGGATCCAGCGTGCGGCGTCCCTGTCGTTGCCCAGCAGGACGTCACCGGCCATCACCGCGTGACGGACGCCCTCGGCCAGCGGGTTCGTGATAGCCGATGTCAGGCCGCTGGCCATGGCCATGGCCAGGTAGGCGCCATTGATGCCCTCGCGGTTGGGCAGGCCGAAGCTGACATTCGACGCGCCGCAGGTCGAGTTGACCTTGAGCTCGTCGCGCAGCCGCCCCAGGATCCGGAACACCTGCCGGCCGGCCGTGGGCAGGGCGCCGATGGGCATCAGCAGCGGGTCGACGATGATGTCTTCGCGCGGGATGCCATGGTCCGCCGCCCGCTCCACGATCCGCTTGGCCACGGCGAACCGGACATCCGGATCCTCGCTGATGCCCGTCTCGTCGTTGCTGATGGCCACGACCGCCGCGCCGTACTTCTTCACCAGCGGCAGGACGCGCGCGAGCTGCTCCTCCTCACCGGTCACCGAGTTCACCAGGGGCCGGCCCTGGTAGACCGCGAGACCGGCCTCCAGCGCCTCCACGATGGAGCTGTCGATCGAGAGCGGCACGTCCGTCAGGGACTGGACGAGCTGGATGGTCCTGGCCAGGATGGCCGGCTCGTCGGCCAGTGGGATCCCCGCGTTAACGTCGAGCATGTGAGCACCGGCCTCGACCTGGGCGATCGTGTCGCGCTCGACGCGCGAGAAGTCGCCCGCCTTCATCTCCTCGGCCAGGAGCTTCCGGCCGGTGGGGTTGATCCGCTCGCCGATGATGACGAAGCGCCGGTCGTCGCCGATGACGACCTCACGCCTGGCGGACGAGATGACGGTGTGCGTCATGCGTCCGCCGAGGAGGCCGGCGTCTCGCCGGTGGCGGGTGGCAGCGTCGCTGCGCCGGCCACGCCGCCAGACATGATGAGCTCGGCCAGGCGGTGCTTCGTGTAGTCCGCCTCCAGCCGCTCCGACTCCGCGCGGACCTCCGCCTCGATGTCGTCCCCGCAGGGTCGCTGGACCTTGTGCCACTCCTCGATGTAGTCGTTGTAGGCTCGCTTGCCGGCGCGGCTGGCGGCCTTGTCGATGGCGATCTGGAAGCGCTGGTGGAGCACGGTCTTGCTCGTTCGGCGACCGTCACGCCCCACCACCTGAGCAGGGATGTCGCGCCACAGGATGACGGTCAGGGTGGCCATCGCTCAGGCGGCTCCGACGCCGATGGCGGGCCGCGCGGCGGCGGGCGTGCGCTCGGCGGCGAAGGGCCGTCCAGCGCCGGCCGCGGCGGTCGCGGCGGTTGCGGCGGTCGCGGCGGTCGCGGCGGTCGTGATAGAGGTGGCCAGCTCGCCGTAGCCCGTATGTCGGTGCTCGAAGGCCAAGCCGAGCCGCTCGGCGGCGCGCCGGGCCAGGGCCAGCAGGTCCGCGTCGTCCGTCTGCGAGAGATACACCAGCCGCCGATAGTTGCCGAAGTACATCGACTCCAGCTCGGGATGTCGGTCGATGCCCAGTCCCCGGATGACGAGCCGCTGAAAGTTCCAGGCCAGGAAGTCGGTCAACCAGAACGTGGCCGGCTCCTCCTCGGCAAGGCGGGCGAAATCGACCTGACCGGCGAAGGACTCATAGCAGTGGGCGCCCGGGAGTCGATCGACACCCTCCTCTGCCAGGACGGCATCCAGCAGGCCTCCCGTGCCGCAGTCGGCGTAGGCCACGAAGATCCGCGCGTAGCGGCCGCATGCCCGGGCCGCTCTGATCTTGGCCCGGACAGCGCCCGGGATGCCGCCCGGTCGGTTATGCAGCGATGGCGGGAGGCAGGTGACGTCGACGTGGGGCAGAGGGCGCGTCAGCTCCACGAGCTCGCGGGCGAGCGCGCCGCAGCCGATGACCAGGACGCGCGGCGCAGCCCCGGCGGCGGCAGGATCGGCCGGATCGGCGGAGTCGGCCGGATCAGCGGAGTCATCGGCCGGATCGGCCGGATCGGCGGCCTCAGACTGCGGCATGCCGCTCGTCGATGAGGCGCCGCGCGATCTCCGCGGCCACTCCCGCGTCTCGGCAGTACGCGTCGGCGCCCACGGCGCGTCCGAACTCCTCGTTGAGGGGCGCGCCGCCCACGAGGACGATGTAATCGTCCCGCATCCCGCGATCCACCAGCGCCTGGATGACCACCTTCATGTAGGGCATCGTCGTGGTCAGGAGCGCCGACATCCCCAGGATGTCCGGCTTGTGCTCCTCCAGCGCGGCGATGAACTTCTCGGCGTCCGAGTTGATGCCGATGTCCACGACCTCGAAGCCGGCGCCCTCGAACATCATGCCCACCAGGTTCTTGCCGATGTCGTGGATGTCCCCCTGGACCGTCCCGATGACGACCTTCCCGCCCGGCTCCGCGCCGGTCTCCGCCAGGAGCGGACGAAGGATGGCCAGGCC
>JBBSMF010000201.1:0-3912 GCA_038233295.1 Candidatus Limnocylindrales bacterium
ACATGAGGCCCGACGCTGCTTGGATGATGAAGTCGAAGCCGGGCTTCCCGGCGTCCGGGCCGCTCGTTCCGTAGCCCGTGATGGACAGCCTCACCAGTCGCGGGTTGATCCGCTCGAGCTCCTCGGCGGGGAAGCCCAGGCGGTCCATGCCGCCGGAGCGCTGGTTCTCGACCAGCACGTCACTGCGTTGCAGGATGAGGCGGAGCACCTGGCGCGCCTCCGCCCGCTTGAGGTCCAGTCGCATGCCGCGCTTGTTCCGGTTGATCGAAAGGAAGTAGCCCGACTCACCGGGGTAGTCGGGATCGGCCCGTGGATCGTCAGGCCCGTACGTCACGTTCGGCTCCGGCGCGCCGGCGTACGGCGGCCCGTAGAGGCGCGTGGGGTCGCCGTCGGGCGGCTCGATCTTGGTCACGTCCGCGCCCAGATCCGCCAGCAGCATCGTGCAGTAGGGTCCGGCCAGGACCGTGGACAGGTCGCAGACGCGCACCCCCGCCAAGGGCCCTGGGCCGCTGGGGGCGTGGGCATCGCCGATGACGTGGGGATCAGGGGGCGTGATCGGCACGCGCCAAGGCTAGCCGCTGGGACGGCCCGTATCATCGACGCGATGCACAGGTGACCAGCGCACGTTCGGCACTCGTTCGCGTCCACCGGCTGGGACGCGGACGTGGCTCGGCCGCCGCGGCTGACCGGCTGGCTCCCCCATCCCGCGACGAACCAGCGGCGGTGCCCCCTGGTTGGCAGGTGAGCGCGCCCGACTTCGTGGGCGTGGGCACGGCTCGGTCGGGCACGACCTGGTGGGACGAGCTGATCCACGCCCATCCAGATGTGTACCGCCCGCCAGGCGTGCCCAAGGAGGTGCACTTCTTCGATCGCTACTGGGATGGCTCCTGGATCGACGCCGACATCGCGCGTTACCACGCCTCCTTCGCGCGCCCGGCCGGTGGGCTGGCGGGTGAGTGGACGCCCGGCTACATGGTCGATTTCTGGGTCCCGCCCCTGCTTCGCCGCGCCGCCCCCGAGGCCCGCGTCCTGGTGCTGCTGCGCGACCCGATCGAGCGATTCCGCTCCGGTCTCACGCTGACCGAGAACCGCCTGACACTCTCCTGGACGCCACGCGCAGCAGCCAACGGCGGCTTCCAGCGCGGCTGCTACGCCGATCAGCTGGAGCGGCTCTGGCAGGCTTTTCCGCCCGACCAGGTGCTGGTCCTCCAGTACGAACGCTGCGTGAGGGACCCGCGGGCGGAGTTGCGCCGGACGTTCGCCTTCCTGGGCCTGGACCCGGCGCCGGCCGACGCCCTGACGGCGCCCGCGCATCGCGTCAACGCCACTCGCGTGCGCAAGGCCACCCTGACCGAGGTTCAGCGAACGGCCCTGAGGCGAGCCTTCGCGCCGGAGGTCGAGCGACTCGGCAGCCTGGTGCCGCAGCTCGATATGTCGCTCTGGGGCGAGTACGAGCCGTGACGGCGGCGCACCGAAGCGGCCGAGACCTGCCGCTCACCGTCCGTGCCCGCCAAAGTGCCATCCGCGTCCTGCGCGCCGCTCGCAAGGTCCGCGGCCACCGACCGCCCGGTCCCGGCACGCCGCCACGCTTGCCTGCCGGCTGGGCCGTCGCGCCACCCGACTTCGTGGGCATCGGGGCCCAGAAGGCGGGCACGTCGTGGTGGAGCGCGCTCATCGGGGAGCACCCGGATGTGCATCGTGCCAGCGACCAGCCCAAGGAGCTGCACTTCTTCGACGAGTACTGGGAGCGGCCCTTCACCGACGCGGACGTGGAACGGTACGCGCGCTACTTCCCGCGACCGCCGGGTGGCTCGTCCGGAGAGTGGACGCCCGGCTACATCGTCGATTTCTGGACGCCGGAGCTCCTCCGCCGAGCGGCTCCTGAGGCACGCATCCTGGTCCTGCTGCGGGACCCGCTGGAACGCTACCGCTCCGGGATGGACCATACGGACGACATGGATCGGCGCAGCCTGGGCCGCCAGGACGCGGGGGGCGCCTTTGGTCGCGGCCTCTACGCACAGCAGCTGCGCCGCGTCTTCGCCGCCTTCCCACGGGAGCAGGTGCTCATCCTCCAGTACGAGCGCTGTTGGATGGACCCTGCGGGAGAGCTGGCACGGACGTTCGGCTTCCTGGGCCTGCGGAACGTGCCCATCCAGCCCGAGCGCGTCGAGCGCCCGGTCAATGCCACGACCGGGCCCAAGATGGAGCTCCCGCGGGAGCTGCGCGACGCCTTGACAGCCGCCTACGGCCCAGACCTGGCGCAGCTGGTGACTCTGGTACCCGAGCTGGATCTCGACCTGTGGCCGACCGCCCGGGCTGTGTCCTGACGACGAGCATCGGCGCCAGCGACACTCTCCGAGGGCCTCCCGGACCGCGTCGCGTTAGCATCGGGTCATGCCTGCCCGACACTCCGTGATGACCGTCCACGCCCACCCCGACGACGAGACCATCGCCACTGGCGGGATCATGGCCCGCTACGCAGGCACCGGCCACCGCGTCGTGTGCATCACCTGCACCGGCGGTGAGCACGGCGAGATCGTCGTGCCGGAGCTCGATACGCCGGAGAACCATGCGCGCCTCGCACAGATCCGCAAGGTGGAGCTGGAGCGAGCGCTGGCCCATCTCGGTCCCATCGAGCATCACTGGCTGGGCTACATCGACTCGGGGATGATGGGCATGCCGGAGAACGACGCGCCGGGCAGCTTCTGGCAGGCGGACCCCGACGAGGCGGCCGCTCGCCTGGTGCGCATCGTGCGACAGACACGACCCCAGGTCATCGTGGGTTACAACGACTTCGGGGGCTACGGCCATCCTGACCACATCCGCGCGGCGCTGGTGGCCAAGCTCGCCTTCGCGCGGGCAGGCGATCCCGAGGCCTACCCGGAGCAGCTCCGCGACGGCCTGACCACGTGGCAGCCGCTGAAGCTCTACGAGAGCGTCCTGGACATCGCGCGACGCCAGGAGTTCCTGGACATGATCGAGGCGAAGGGCATCCAGACCTGGTGGGCGCCGCCGGCCGACGAGACGGACGAGGCGCGTACGCAGCGCGAGGCGCACCTCGCGCTGATGAGCCAGGCACAAGGACCGATCACCACACGAGTGGACATCGCCGCCTTCATGGAGGCCAAACTGGCGGCCAGCGGAGAGCACGCCACGCAGCTCTCAAAGGAGGGCTTCTTCCTGGCCTTCGACGCAGACGAGTGGCGCACCCTCCAGCCGACGGAGGACCTCACGCTGCGCGTCTCGCACGTTGGCGTGCGGATCCCGGAGGACGACCTGTTCGACGGCCTGCCGGCCGAGGATGCCGTCTAGTCGAGAGGCACCGCGGCACACGCCGATCTAATAGTCGAGCAGGCCCTCGGAGCCACGCTCGATGCGCTTGAGCACGACGCGTCCATCGCCTGCCGGGTCCAGGAAGTTCGGCTGGGCCTGGTCAACGGCCAGGAACGGGTTCAGCGCCACCTGGATCAGCTTTCCGTGAGCGAAGGTCATCTCCGGCAGGATGCCTTCCATGGTGAACTCCGCCCAGTTCTGATCGAACACGAAGTTGCCCACGGAATAGAAAGCCAGCTTCCCGTCGATGTCCTCCATGCCGCCGACCGTGTGCGTGCCACCGCCGATGACGATGTCGGCACCGGCCTCCAGCCACTCCGCCGCGAAGTCGCGCTGGACCTGCTGGGGCTCGACTCGATACTCCACGCCCCAGTGCGGAAAGACGATGACGATGTCCGCTTCGTCGGCCGCGGCGCGGATGTTGGGCAGCATCTCGCGGTCGTCGCAGGGCATGCCGCCGGCCCGGTCCGCTCGGGCCCAGACGATGGGCGTGATGCTGACGCAGGGCAGCAGGGCCACGCGTGACGAGCCTGCCGGTAGCACGGAGTAGCGGCGAGCCCCTTCGATGTCCATGCCCGC
>JBBSMF010000202.1:0-3892 GCA_038233295.1 Candidatus Limnocylindrales bacterium
CCGCGGCGACGGGCGGTGGTACCGCGGCGACGGGCGGTGGTACCGCGGCGACGGGCGGTGGTACCGCGGCGACGGGCGGTGGTACCGCGGCGACGGGCGTGACACATCTCCTCCGGCTTCGACTGCCGCGCATCGACAGCATCTGGAACGCCTAGTTGCGAGCGCTTCGCGGCAGCGCTGAGCTCCGGGCGAGCCCGCAGTTCAGGGATCCGATCGGTGACGGGATCCATCGTCGGCGTCGACGAAGGACTCCATGTCATGAGGCAGCCCCGAGCTGACGACGCTCGGAGACGGCTGCTCACCTGCCCATCCGAGAACAGCCGACAAGCATCGTGGTCAGCACTGGGAGGAGGGCCGACATCCCAGACGATCTCATCGCCTGGTCCAGACGGGGAGTGAGTCATGCGCCACCTTTGTGCAGTGGTACGGTGGCTTGGGATCCTCGATGGTGGCTTGACTCAGGCGGCCACCTCCGCCTCTGCCTCCTCCGGCTCGGGGACCTCCTGGGGCGGTCCCGCGCGGACGACCATGCCGGCACCGACCGTGTCAAAGGTCGTCTCATCGATGAGGATGAAGCCGCCGGTGGTGCGGCTGAGCTCGTACTTATCCAGCAGCAGCGGCGTGCTGGTCCGGATCCGCACGCGGCCGATCTCGTTGAGGCCTAGCTCGCTGGCAGCCTCGTCACGATGCAGAGTGTTGACGTCCATGCGGTAGCGCAGATCGTCCACCACGGCTTTCACGGAACGAGTCGTGTGCTTCAGTGAGTAGCGACCGCCGGCACGCAGCGGGGCGTCGGCCATCCAGCACACCATCGCCTCGAAGTCCTGGGTGACGGCGGGCTGGTTGTGAGGCCGGCAGATCATGTCGCCTCGGGAGATGTCCAGCTCGTCCTCCAACAGCATGGTCACCGACAGCGGAGGCATGGCCGTCTCGACCTCCCCGTCCATCGTCTCCAATCGCTTGATGCGCGTGCGGTGACCTGAGGGCAGGACCACCACCTCGTCACCCTTCTTGAAGACCCCGGCCGCTACCTGGCCGGCATAGCCGCGATAGTCGTGGTGAGCATCCGTCTGAGGGCGCACGACCCACTGCACCGGGAAGCGGACATCGATCAGGTTGCGGTCCGAGCCGATGTAGACGTGCTCCAGGTGATACAGCAATGATGGCCCCTGGTACCAGGGCATGGCCAGCGACCGCTGCACCACATTGTCGCCGTGCAGCGCGGAGATGGGGATGAAGGCGATGTCATGGACATCCAGGCGGGATGCCCAGTCGGCGAACTCCTGCTGGATGGCGTCGTAGACCGTCTCGTCGTAGCCCACCAGGTCCATCTTGTTGACGGCCACGACCAAGTGAGGGATACCAAGCAACGAGGCGATGAAGGCATGCCGACGGGACTGCTCCAGCACGCCCTTGCGCGCGTCGACCAGGACGATGGCGAGGTCCGCGGTAGAGGCCCCTGTGACCATGTTGCGTGTGTACTGAACGTGGCCCGGCGTGTCGGCGATGATGAACTTGCGCTTGGGCGTGGCGAAATAGCGATAGGCCACGTCGATGGTGATGCCCTGCTCGCGCTCGGCGCGCAGGCCGTCGGTCAGCAGCGCCAGGTCGACCTGGCTGTAGCCACGCCGCCGGCTCGTCTGCTCGATGGCCGCCAGCTGGTCCTCGAAGATGCCCTTGGAGTCGAAGAGCAGGCGCCCGATCAGCGTGCTCTTGCCATCATCGACCGAGCCGGCCGTGGAGAAGCGCAGGAGGTCCACTAGAAATAGCCCTCGCGCTTGCGGTCTTCCATGGAGGTCTCGGAGAAGGCGTCGTCCGCGCGCGTGGCGCCGCGCTCCGTGATCCGCGCGGCGGCCACCTCGGCGATGATCTCCGCCACCGTCGCCGCCGTGGAGTTCACCGCGCCGGTGCAGGTCATGTCGCCCACCGTGCGGTAGCGCACTACCATCGACTCGACCGCCTCGTCGGGGCCGTTGGGCAGGAAGACGCTGGTGGAGAGCCACATACTGTCGCGACGAAAGACGGGCCGCTCGTGAGCGAAGTAGATGCTGGGCACCTCCACGCCTTCGCGCTGGATGTACTGCCAGACATCCATCTCGGTCCAGTTGGAGATGGGGAAGACGCGCATGTGCTGACCCCGGCGGAGGCGGCCGTTGAACAAGTTCCAGAGCTCTGGGCGCTGCGCCTTGGGCTCCCACTGACCGAACTCGTCGCGCAGCGAGAAGACCCGCTCCTTGGCCCTTGCCGTCTCCTCGTCGCGGCGCGCGCCGCCGAAGACGGCGTCGAAGCGGTGTTCCAGGATGGCGTCCAGCAACGTGGTCGTCTGCAGCCGGTTGCGCGACGGGTTGCCCAGCTCCTCCGCCACGCGGCCCTTGTCGATCGACTCCTGGACGGAGGCCACGATCAGCCGTTCGCCCAGCTCAGCCACGCGCCGGTCGCGGAAGTCCAGGACCTCCGGGAAGTTGTGGCCTGTATCGATGTGCATCACCGGGAACGGGAAACGGGCCGGCCGGAAGGCCTTCTCCGCGATCCGCAGAAGCACGATCGAGTCCTTCCCGCCCGAGAACAGCAGGACCGGCCGCTCGAACTCGGCGGCCACCTCCCGCATGATGAAGACCGATTCGGACTCCAGTGCGTCCAGGTGGGAGAGGCTGCGCCGCAGGGCGCGCTCCGAAAGATCGGCGGGTTCGATCATGCGCGCGTTTCGACCATGTTGAAGCGGCTCTCCGGTGACGGCGGGGTTCGCGTGGGCGTCGCGTAGTATACCGGCCGTGTCCGACCCATCCCCTGAACGCGCTGACGCCTCCCCTGAAGCACCGCCGGTCCGGGCCGATCACGCCGGAAGTGGCGGTCGAGCCCGGATCTGGGATGCACGACGGCGCTCCGGGCTCACGCCCAAGGCTTTCCTGGGCACGGTGGTCCTGCCCATCGTCAGCACGCTGGTCATCGTCGTCGTGCTCTGGCTGGCCCCGGCGGACGATCGACTCCGTCTGGGGCTGGCGACCCTGGTGGCCGTCGCCGCGGGACTGGCGGTCACATCGGTCGGGGTCTACGGCGGGATCCTCGTACCCGGCCTTCTGCTGTTGGGTGGTGATCCGCGCCTGATTGCGCCCCTCTCGCTGTTCCTCCAGGTCATCGTGATCCCGCTCGGTGCCGCCAGCCACTATCGCCTGGGCAACGTCACGCGGTCGATCGCCATCCCGCTGATCGTCGGCGGCGTCGTGGGCGCCTTCGCCGGTCCATTCGTAGCTGCCGTGGTGCCGTCCGAGATCATCGTCCGACTCGTCGCGCTCATGATCATCATCGTGGCGGTGCTCGTGCTCGTCACGCTGCGGCTGAGAGGACCGACACGGATCCTTGCGAACGACGAGATCGACCCCGTCCGGGTGGGCGGGATCGGCGTGACGGCCGGCCTTGCATCCGGCATCTCGGGCGCTGGCTGGGGTCCAGTCGGGGTGACACTGCTGATGCTGTCCGGCGTGGAGCCACGACAGGCCATCGGTTCGTCGCTGTTGGGCCGGGTCGTGATGGCCATGGCGGCCGTGGCCGGAGCACTGGCCAGCTTCTGGCTGACCAAGGGCGCTGGGCTGGCAGGGCTGGAGCTCGACCCCATCCTGGTGCTCCTGCTGCTGACCGGTTCGGTGGCCGCGATGGTGCCGGGCGCCTTCATCGTCTCGCGGCTGGGAAGGGACCGCACCCGGATCGTCGTCGCGGTGGCATCGGCGGCTCTGGCCGTGCCCACGCTCATCCTGGGCTGACTCAGCGAGGTGTCAGTCCCCGACCGGCACCTGGAATACGAACAGCCACTCCGGATCCCCTTCGACCGACAGCGTCACCGTGGCACGTCCGCGCACATCGCGGATGCGTTCCGTCCGTGGCTGAGCTGCCGGGC
>JBBSMF010000203.1:0-3888 GCA_038233295.1 Candidatus Limnocylindrales bacterium
GGACAGCTCCAGGCGGTCCAGCAGCGCCTCGCGGCGGGGCGAACCCCGACCGTAGAGGCGCGTCAGGTAGTCCAGCAGACCCTCGCCGGTCATGGTGTCGTAGAACGAGATACCACTGGGCAGGTAGCCCACCCGCCGACGTACCTCCGCCGCGTCCCCGATCACGGGTCGGCCAAGGACGGTGGCGGAGCCGCCCGTGGGATGGAGGTAACCCAGCAGGATACGGATGCAGGTGCTCTTGCCGGCCCCGTTCGGTCCCAGGAAACCGAAGATCTCGCCCTGCTGGACCTCGATCGAGAGGTCCGTCAACGCACGGACGCGGGCAGCCGCTTCCCCTCTCCCACCGAGGAGACGCTCCCTGGCGCCGTAGGTCTTGGACAGTCCCCGGGTGACGATCGCGCTCATCGGTGTGGGGACCATCGCGACGGTGGGTGGTCCGCGGCGATCACCAGCTCACAGATCGTGCGCGCGCCGCCGGACCGCCCACCAGCCGACCGGCAGGAGCCCAGCCGCCACCATGAGCTTGAGCAGATCGCCCGCCAGGAACGGGATGATGCCGGCCTGGAGCGTCTCGGCCACCGACAGGTGTGCCGCGGCGGCGAGCCAGGGCAGCCCGAACAGGTAGACCACCACGTTCGCGGCGAGCATCGCAGCAACGGCTCCCCGGACCGTTCGATCCCAGCCATGCTCAGCCAGGGCACCGGCCAGCGCGGCAGCCGCCAGGAAACCGATCAGGTATCCGCCGGTCGCTCCGAGCACCAGCCGACCCGCTTGCAGGCTTCCGATGGTCTCCAGTCCCGCGGCGTGAGCGCCACTGGCGTCCACCGCGAAGACAGGCAGCCCGACCGAACCGAGCGCCAGGTACAGCAGTGTCGCGGCGGACCCGCGCCGGAAGCCCAGCGTGGCCCCAGTGAAGAGGACCGCGAAGGTCTGCAATGAGAAGGGCACGAGCCGAGTCCCCGGCACGTCGATGCCGGGCAGCTGGAAGGCAGGCACCGGGAAGGAGACGTACGCCCCGATGATCATGAGCAACGTGCCCGCCAGGATCAGCGCCACGTGCCGTTGCCAGGCCGACGCCCGCTCGCCCACGCGGATGGGGACCAGGAAATCACCAAGCGTGACGCCGTGCTCGAACGGGGGCGAGCGATCCCAGCGTGCAGCGACCATCGAAGGTGATGCTATCAGCCGGGGACCCGTCACTGCGTGGCGGCGTCGGTCACTGCGTATCCGCGTCGTCGGCGATCGACTCCGTGATGGCCAGCTGTAGCGCCCCCAGGTCCAGCTCGACCAGCTCGACTTCCAGCTCGTGCCGGCCCGGCGCAAGAGGCTGGGCGGTCACGTGGAGCGTGACGCGCTCCCCGCGTCTCACGGGTACCGGCGACGTGTGCGAGATGCCGGCCGCGCGCACCACCTCGTCCGTGCCCTCTCGCTGTGCGGTGATCCCCGCCGGGTCCATGGCCACTCCGTCCACCTCGATCCTGGTGACGCCCACCAACGTCCCATCGCCCATCTCGTTGTGCGCCTGGAGCTGGAAGCCGGTCGTCGTGTTGCGCAGACTGCCTGCCACGTAGAAGCGGCGCACCAGGAAACCGGGCACTCGCATGTCATCCTCCCTGGGGCGGGGCCGGCCGATGGTCGGGTAGACTGCGGCCTGCCCGCGGTGGCCTTAGCTCAACCGGCAGAGCATCGGATTGTGGTTCCGAAGGTTACGGGTTCGACCCCCGTAGGCCACCCCAGCACCCTGAGCACGGAACCTAACCCCAACAGGCTCCCAGCCGGTTAGCGCAGGGAGCGAGTGTAGCTACAGATGCAGCCACGCGGTCACGGAGGCGCCGCCACGGGCCGCAGGATGGCGTCCATCAGATCGGCCGCGTCCTGCTGGAGCGCCAGGATGACGTGGGCGTAAGTGCTCGCCGAGGCTCAGGCGGCGCACGACACCGCCGCGCAGCGATGGACCGATCGAGAGCGGCAGGAGATCGACTCCGCTCGCTGGTGGCGACGACGTGAAGCCGAGCGGGGCGCTTCGGCCAAGGGCCGCTGACACTCAGCCACGCGCCCCGGTCGGCTGCCCCCACAGCTGGCCGGGGCGTCGTCATGCCCTTCGGCGGGATACCCTGCCGGAGTGAGCGCCGACCAGGGGAAGCCTGGAGTGCGCCTGCAGGCGGCGACTCCGGCTGTTGGGCCGAGCGGGAAAGGACTACTCTCCAACTGCCCGCCATTCGTCTAAGGGAGCGGGCCGCCACAAAGGAGATCGGGATGCTCAAGGACGGCAAGGTGGTGGCCACGGTGGCCACTGATGACATGTCCGCAGCTCAGTCTTTCTACACCGAGCGGCTGGGGCTTCCCGAACTGATGGCCTCCGACGAGGGCGTGGGCTACGTTCTTCCCGATGGCAGCGCCTTGCAGGTGTACCTGCGACCGGACCACCGAGCCGCGGAGAACACCGCCATCATGTTCATCGTCGCCGACTTCGACGCGGAGGTGGAGGAGCTGCGGCAACGGGGCATCAGCTTCGAGGAGTACGACCAGCCAGGGCTCAAGACCGTCGACGGGATCGCCAAGGATCTCGGTGGATCGTCGGCCGCGTGGTTCAAGGACCCTGCCGGGAACATCATCGGCATCAGCACCATGCCACCGAGCTGACGATCCGGCTGTCGTCGTCGGTTCGACACACCGGAACCAGGATGCACATGCTGCGGCCGGACCCATGAAGGAAATCGAAGTCGCTTGGAACGCAGTCCACGACGCCACGCCGACCGGCTGGTGCGTCGGACGCCCGAGCCTGCACAACGAGCCGCGCCAGTGGGTCATGTACGCCTTCGATCCGAGCGAGCGCCCGAGCGCCGGGCTGCGCTCCAGGGAGTGGACGGCTGTGGGCGCGACTGACGTGGAGGCAGTGGCGAAGATGCGCGCTGCCTTCCGGAGCTCGTGGAGGGAGGGGCGCGGCAGTAGCAGTCGCGGCAGCATAAGAGCCGGGCACCCGCGGGCGGATGACCCGGCTCTCTGCCTGTTTCGTGCGTGAGTCCGTCAGGCGCGCCAGCGGACGCTAGAGGATTCCCTGATAGTCCAGCTGCGATCGGTCGCGTCAGCCGCAGGGCGCAGCCAGTCGGCTGGCGCTGTGGTCCTAGCGTCGCACCCGCAAGAGGCGCCCGCCAAGCACGGAGCCAAGTGCAGCAGCCACCAGCAGGGTCATGGTCATGGTTAGGGCCGGCAATGTGCCGCCTGAGCCCGGAACGCCGACCGTGTCCGTGTCGGGTAGGCAGCTGAGCTGCGGGTCGAAGGGCGCGAACAGCACCTCACCGTTGGGACGAAAGTGGGCGTGGAGCATGTAGTGCGGCTCGGGAACACCGGGATGCCCGTCCTGGAGCACCACGGCCTGACCGTACAGCTCGAACTCACCCTGTCCGATGTCCTTCGCCTCCCACTCCAGTCCGACGACGCGGCGTCCATCGGCACTGAGAAGCAGCAAGGGCGGGTTCTCCGGGTCCATCGTCCCGGCGGGGAACTGCATGCCCAGCAGCTCGAAGTTGAGCGCATGGATGCCCATCGCGCCGAGCCCTGGCACCGCGACGCACTCGCCGGCAGCGGCGTAGCCCGCAGCTTGGACCTCCTCGGCCGTCAGGTCTTCGAAGCGCGCGCGAAGTTCAGCGAACCCCTCAGGTGGCGCGATCGGTTCGGCGGCCAGTGCGAATGATGGCAACAGGACCAGCGAGAGCGCCACCGTCGCGGAGACGCGCAGCAGACGACGGATCACGGGTAACCCTCCATGTCGACTCGCAGCCCGGTGCCCAGCCTGCCGAGTCCCGCGCGCATCCTATGGCCTGGGGACCTTGGCCGTCAGCAGGTTTCGCAAGTGGATGAGAATAGAACGGGAGACGGCCATCCTGA